>CAYGVZ010000059.1:0-11990 GCA_964353475.1 uncultured Pirellulales bacterium
TTGCCCGGCTTTGCCGCCGCTGTCGGTGTATTTGGTTCCTGTCCGGCCTTTACCTGGCTTGCTGTCGCCGCCGCCAGACCCGCCGCTATAAACGCTCTTCTATCCATCTTGACATCTCCTTACTCTGTAAAGAAGTATCTGCCGAGGTGGCCGACGATTGTCTTTTTGACCTCCAGCGGCTCGATGATGCCGGCGTGGCGAAAGAGGATTTCGCCGCCCGGCTTGATTATCACCGTATAGGGAATGTCACCGCGCCAGTCCTTGTCAACCGCGTCAAACAGTTCGCTCTTGTCGGCTGAGTTGAACTGGTAGTTTTTGCAGGATGCCTGCTTGTCTTTGAGAAAGGCCAGGACGTCTTTTTCCTTGCCGGGCACGTCCCCGCTTATTGTTACCATTTCAAAATTCCTGCCGCGATACATCCGGTTAATTGTTACAAGTTCTGGAAATTCGATTACACAGGGGCCGCACCAGGTCGCCCAGACATTGACTAATCGCAGTTTGCCGGAATCGTTCTTCATAAGTTGCCGGACGCCGTTTGCATCTATCATCTCCGCCTTTACCGGTTCTTTCGCCCACTGCTCGAACGCCTTTTCGACCGATTTGCGTTTATCGGCCCACTTGATTGAGCAGCCGAAGGTCTTTGTCTGCTTGACCGCTACCTCTCGCCCGGCCAACATTGCGTCGATGGCGTCTCGAAGGAATTGTTTATTTGCCTGCCGGGGGTCCTCGGAATTGTCGATACCGCCGGTGTAGCGCAACTTGCGCTCTTTATCAAAAACAAAGACGTGCGGCGTTGAGACAGGACCATAAGTGCGTGAAACCTGCTGTGTTTCGCCGTCGTAGAGATAGGGGAAGTTGAACTTGCGCTCGCTTGCGCGTATCTTCATTTCTTCAAACGAATCGCCCAGGTCCGTATAGCCAAGCTCATCCAACCGAACGGCCAACGGGTCGTTTGGCGCAATTGCGACAACAGCAACACCCTTGTCCTTGTAGTCCGTTACGAGTTTCATTATCCGGCTCTCGTATGCCTGTGCGGTCGGGCAGTGATTGGCGGTAAATATAATGACAAGGATATTCGCACCATCGAAGTCCGTCAGCTTATGGTTCTTCCCGTCAACTCCCGGCAGGTCGAAATCAGGCGCACTTGCGCCGATTTGCAGCGGGTTGACCTGTGGCTGCTCAGCGGCATTGGCCTGAGCACTCAATATCATCAGGCAGGTCGCAGACCAAAGCATTATCCTGTATCTGTTCATATCCCAGGGCCTTTCCACAAAAATTAACTCGAACCACTATATTTATACCACCTGCATAGTAGGCATTGTCCGCTCTATAATCAATTGGAAAACGCGGCGGGATCCTGGTCGTAGAGATTACGAAGCTGGTCGTAAAGGTCGAGATAGTTGTCTTGCAGTTCGCCAGGGATGAACTTTGTAATTGACAAACATCGCCGGCGGGCGACAATAAGACGGTCAGTTTTATAACCATAGGAGGTAGTAAGAAATGACAGACAAACAAAGCAGAAGGCGTTTTTTGCAGTTGGCAGCCCTTGGTGCATCTTCTTCGGTTGCATATGATGCGCTCGGAGCAACGGATAAGCCGGGGGCGGCGAAGTTTCAGTTGGGTATGGCCTCATACACCCTGCGTGCCTTCCCGACCGACAGGGCGATTGCGATGACAAATCGGCTGGCCCTGAAGTTCATCACATTCAAGAGTATGCACCTGCCGTTGGAAAGCACCGCTGAGCAGATTGCGGCAGCAGCAGCCAGGGTCAAGGCCGCGGGCCTGGAGCTTTACGGCGGCGGAGTGATTTATATGAACAATGCCGCCGAGGTTGACCGTGCCTTCGAATACGCCAAAGCAGCGGGTATGAAGATAATCATCGGCGTACCACAACACGACTTGCTGCCAATGGTTGAGAAGAAGGTCAAAGAGTACGATATCAAAGTTGCAATTCACAATCACGGCCCCGAGGACAAGGTGTATCCGACCCCGCAGAGCGTTTACGAAAAAGTAAAAGACCTGGATTCCCGCATCGGCTTATGCTTAGACATCGGCCATAGCCAACGCTCAGGTATCGACCCGGCCGAGGCAGCGGATAAATTTGCAGACCGCCTCTTCGACGTGCATATAAAAGATGTCGATGCAGCAACCGCAAAGGGAAATACAATCGAGATGGGCAGGGGCGTCATCGACATTCCAAAATTCATTCGCACGTTGATAAAGGTCAACTATGCCGGGATAACCGCCTTTGAGTTTGAGAAAGACGAAAAAGATCCGCTGCCCGGCGTGGCCGAATCTGTGGGTTACACCCGCGGCATCCTCGCGGCCCTCTAAACGACAAATAATACTGTATACAGTAAAGCGGAGAATGCCGACCCAAAGGAAACGCTTATGATAAGAAAAACAGTTCTGAAAATATCCCTGATAGTATTGATTCTGACGGTTGCATCCTGTGCGAAGAAGAAAACAGCCCCTGTCGAGCCGCCGCAGAAGCAGTACCGCGTGAAGTTGATGACGCTGGCGCCGGGGCATTTCCACGCTGCCCTGGTTCAGAAGACAATGTACGATGATATATCCCCGACGGTGCACGTTTACGCCCCCGCCGGCCCCGAATTGGATGAGCACCTTAAGCGCATCGATGGTTATAACAGCCGGTCGGAAAATCCTGCAAGCTGGGTCGAGAAAGTTTACACGGGAGACGATTTTCTCGAAAAAATGTTGGCTGAAAAGCCGGGCAATGTGGTGGTTATCTCCGGCAACAATAAAAAAAAGGCCGAGTACATAAAGGCCTGCGTTGATGCCGGGCTAAACGTCCTTGCAGATAAGCCGATGTGCATAGACACCGCCGGCTTTGACCTGCTCGAAGATGCCTTCGATTCTGCACAGCGAAACGGCGTCCTGCTCTATGACATAATGACTGAACGCTCCGAAATCACGACGATTCTGCAAAAAGAGCTTATGCACATCAAGGCCGTGTTCGGCGACCTCGTACCCGGTTCGCCCGACAAGCCCGCTGTGGTCAAGGAAAGCGTTCATCATTTCTTCAAGTACGTCTCAGGCAATCCGTTGAAGAGACCGCCCTGGTATTTTGATACCGCGCAGCAGGGGGAAGGTATTGTTGATGTTACCACGCATCTGCTGGATTTGGTTATGTGGGAATGTTTCCCTGACCAGCCGATTGACTATCATCTCGATACCGAGGTAGTCAAAGCCAAACGCTCGCCGACCCCCATCAGCCGGGAACAATTAAAGAAAGTCACCGGCCTCGATGATTTCCCCGATTATCTCAAAGGCAAATTAGACAAAGAAGGCAAACTGCCTTGTTATGCCAACGGCGAGATAATCTGCAAGATAAAGGGCATCTGCACGAAAGTGTCGGTGGTATGGAACTTTGAGGCGCCGCAGGGCGCAGGCGACACGCACTATTCGGTCGTAAGAGGCACAAAGGCAAACGTGGTAATCAGGCAGGGCAAAGAGCAGAATTTCCGCCCCGAGCTGTATGTTGAGCCGGCTGTGGGTAAGAGAGTCGAGTTCGAAATGGCGCTGATGGAGGCCTTGATACAGCTTGAGAAAAGTTATCCAGGCGTCAAGATGGAACAGTCGGGCGACAACTGGCATTTCATCATACCGGATGAGTATCGCATCGGCCACGAGGAACATTTCGGACAGGTTACACAGCGATACCTCGATTATCTCAAGCAGGGAAAGCTGCCCGGCTGGGAAGTGCCGAATATGAAGGCCAAATACTACATCACCACCAAAGCCCTTGAACTGGCTGCAAAGTAGGAATCGTATGAAAACGAGGATGCTTCTTGTCGTGCTGTTGAACTGCGCCGTCGGTTTTGCAGCCACCCCGCGCATCGAGTTTGTGCAGGATGTTAACCGCGTCAATGTGACTGTGGATGGCAATCACTTCACAAGCTACCTTTACGGGGATGCGCTCACCAAGCCAGTGCTGTGGCCTTTGATGAGTCCGTCGGGGATTACCCTGACTCGCGGTTTTCCGCTTGAGCCGCTCGCCGGCGAGAGCAACGACCATCCGCATCATATCGGCCTGTTCTTCACTTATGACAAGGTCAACGGCGAGGGCTTCTGGAACAACACAACAAGCCCGCCGCAGATAAAACACATCAAAACGATGCGAATGGAGAATGGCCAGCCCGCGATACTTTCCGTTCTCCTTCACTGGGTCGGCAAGGATGGCGGAATCATTCTCGAAGAAAACAGGGATATGACGTTTGCTGCACGGGACAACGAGTACACAATGGATTTTGCGATTCGCCTTATCGCCCGCGACAAGACCGTTACATTCGCCGATACCAAAGAAGGTATGTTCGCAATCAGGGTCGCCGACTGGCTCAAGGAAGATGGCGGCAGCGGCGAATACCTGAACAGTGAAGGCGACAAGAAAGAAGCGGGCGTCTGGGGCAAACGCGCACGATGGGTATGTCTCGAAGGTCAAAAAAACGGCAAAACGGTCGGCATCGCAATCTTTAACCATCCCGATAGCGTCAACTACCCGACCTGGTGGCACGCCCGCGCTTACGGGTTATTCAGCGCCAACCCATTGGGCCAGCTTGACTTCCAAAAGGCCCACAAGGTCGAAAATCCCCAGTCATTCAATCTTACGCTCCAGCCAGGCCAAGCAGCGACCTTCAAATTCCGCTTGCTCATCTATGAAGGCCGTCACAGCAAGGAACAACTCGAACAGCAGTTCGCTGATTTTGCTAAACACTGAGCACTCCGGCACAGATCCATACCTGGGCAGCTAAACAATTCCTTGTTGCTGTGCCGATTTGGAAATGTTATGTATATAACCGGCGAAACGAAGAGCTTGTGTCTCTTTAACCTCTGGTTACGATGGGAGGCAAGACGATGCTGACTCAAAATACCTCGATGCCGCTGGCAATTCTCGCGCACATACCGCCGTGGGTTGTAATTCCCGGATTCGTGTTTGTATTGCCCCTCGCACTTATGTGGGCGATATGGACCTTGTCGTACGGCACGCGCATAGCCGGTTTTCTGGTTGTAAGGGTCGCACTGCTCTTTGTGATAATCCTGGTCTCTATACAGATCTTTTCTACACTTGCCCCGTCTTCTGTGAAGGGCATTGTTTACGCCGTTTTTATGCCCACTTGCATAGTATATTTCTGGGGACATATTCTACTGCACTGGGTTAGACGCGGCGAAAGAGGCCGCGTGCTCCTGAGCATCGGCGTTACCGCCGAGCGCATCGTTATCTTGGTCGCGGGCGCCGTTGTTCTGGTTACAGCCGGTATGGAACTTTTTCAGGCCGTGCGCCTGGCAATTTCTCCGGGCAGCCAAACCGTTCTGGCTCTCCAGGACATGCTCAAGCAGTTGCTCATGGTCACGCTGGGTTGTTACGCTTCGCTCGCGAGTATCTTCGGCCAGCGTATTACCGAGCAGGGGCTATATTGCTGGTGGTGTTTGACCTGCTGGGAAAAAATAAAGTCGTACAACTGGGGCGGCCGTGGTGGTTCCACACTGATATTGGAACTCAGAAAACGGGTTGGTTTTTGGAATCGCCTCTATATAGTAATTCCTCTGCGCCAACGGGATATGGTTGTTGAACTTCTAGCTGAGAAGCTTCTATCGCCGGATTCGAATACCCCTTTGAACAAAGTGCAGCCACCTGCTGACCAGACGGTCGGATAGTGCCGCACAACCTGAGTCAGGGTCAGCTCAATTCCAGGGCGACTTTCAGGGCTTCGCCGGTGGTTTTGACGAAGTGGAATTTCAGCCCTTTTTTGGCTTCTTTTGGGACTTCGGGCAAATCCTTCTTGTTGCGGGCAGGCAGAATCACCGTTTTGATTCCCGCCTGCTTGGCGGCCAGGATTTTTTCTTTCAGGCCGCCGATGGGCAGCACAAGCCCTCGCAGTGTAATCTCGCCCGTCATCGCGGCATCGGGCCTGACCGGCTTTTGCATCAGCAAAGACACAAGCGAAGTAAACATCGCCACGCCTGCGCTGGGGCCATCCTTGGGGATTGCCCCTGCCGGCACGTGGATGTGATAGTCGAATTTCTTGAACTGGTCGGCGTTGAGGTTCAGCTTTTTGGCGTTTGACTTGACTAAGGAGAACGCCGCCTCGGCGCTTTCCTTCATTACATTGCCGATTTGTCCGGTTAATTGCAGGTTGCCTTTGCCGGGCATCGAGGCCGACTCAATAAAGAGCAGTTCCCCGCCCACGGGCGTAAATGCAAGGCCCGTGGCGACGCCGGGTATCCCTGCACGCAGGGCCAGCTCCGATTCGAATTGCACCGGCCCGAGGATTTTCGCCAGTTCGCCCCTGCCGACCGTTGCTTTCTTCTTCTTATTCTTTGCGACCTGCGTCGCCGTCGCCCGGCAGACAGCCGCTATGTTTCTTTCGAGATTCCGCACGCCCGCCTCGCGCGTGTAACTGCGGATAATTGTGGTAATCGCCTCATCCTTTATTATCAGCTTCTTTTTCGTCAGTCCGTGTTCTGTCAGTTGCCGCGGCACAAGGTATTTCCTGGCGATACTGAGCTTCTCGGTTTCGGTATATCCGGGCAGCTCGATTATCTCCATTCTGTCGTGCAGTGCCGGCGGTATCGGCTCGGTGTAGTTGGCGGTTCCGATGAACATCACGCTCGATAAATCGAACGGCTGGTCGAGGTAGTGGTCGGTGAAGGTCGAGTTCTGTTCCGGGTCGAGCACCTCCAATAGCGCACTGGCCGGGTCGCCCCTGAAATCCGCGCCGATTTTGTCCAGCTCATCCAGCATAAAGACAGGATTCCTGCTTTTTGTCTTTCGCAATTCCTGCAGGACTCTGCCGGGCAGCGCCCCGATGTATGTCCTTCTGTGTCCCCTTATGTCCGCCTCGTCCCTGATGCCGCCTAAAGATATGCGGATGAATTTGCGCCCCATCGCCCTGGCGATGGATTTGCCTAACGAGGTCTTGCCGACCCCCGGCGGGCCGATAAAGCAGAGTATCGGGCTTTTGCCGGTCGGGTTCAGTTTCCGAACCGCGAGAAATTCAAGTATGCGTTTTTTGACCTTCGCCAGGTTGTAATGGTCGTGGTTGAGTATTCCCTCGGCCTTCCTGATGTCCAGCCGGTCAGCCGTCCCGACCGACCACGGCAGCTCGCATACAAAATCGAGATAAGTGCGAATCACGCTGTATTCCGGTGAGGCGGACAGCATCTTGCTCAGCCGGTCAAGCTCCCGCATCGCTTCCTCCTCGACCCTCTTCGGCATCTTTGCGTTCTTTATGTTCGTCTTTAGCTGGTTTATCTCCTCCGTCCGGGAGTCGTCCTTGCCGAGTTCCGTCTGAATCGCCTTCAACTGCTCCTGCAGAAAATACTCGCGTTGGTTTTTCTCGACCGACTCGCGGACTCGCCCCTGTATCTTGTGGCTTAGTTCCAGCACCTCAAGCTGATTTGCCAGCGCGACGGAGATTTGCTCCAGCCGAGCGGCCGGGTCAAGCTCTTCAAGCAGTTTCTGTTTCTCTTCGACTTTCAAACTCAGATTCGCCGCCAGGAAATCGGACAGCGCCGACGGATGTTCTATGTTTTCCAGCAGTACGGACGCCTCTTCGGGGACATTCGGACTTAGCGCTATCACGCGATTTGCCGTGCGACGCACGTTGACCATCATTGCCTGAAGCGTCTTGGTCATCCTCGGCTCATAGTCGAGAAACCGCACCTTCGCCTTGAGGTATGGCTCGGTCGCCAGGCGTTCGACCACCTTGAAGCGATCGAGGCCGTGGACCACGATGTGCATCGACCCCTGCGGCATCTTAATGATTTTCAACACCGTTGCCGCCGTGCCGATTTCGTACAGGTCGTCGAAACCCGGCTTTTCTGTATCGGCTTTTCGCTGGGTCAGAAGACCGATAGTCGTCTCGTTGGGAGTGGTCTGCGCCAGAAGGGCCTTGCTCCTGTCCCTGCCGACCGCCAGCGGCGTTACCGTGCCGGGATAGACCACTGCGTTGCGAATCGGCAATATCCCTATCACATCGGGCAGCTTGGGCTGCTCGGTGTTCGCCTCGTCGCCGCCCCGACCCTTCTGGACGGCCTTGCGACTGTGCGCGGACTCATCCGCCGACAGGTGAAGCATCCAGCGGTCATCGGCAAGCAGAAAATTCTCAAGATTACTGCCCATAAACCCTCGTTGTCGTCTCAGCAAAATCTTTCTATAAGTTGTTTTGCCCTGAATGCAGATAAACTCCAGGCGAGCCCAAAAACCTACGCACCCCTGCCCGGATACTCTCGGCTGGCCATGCGTCCCATATAATATACGCTTCGGCCTGCCAAATGTTATAATTTAGCTAAATCTTCAAAAAACGGCCGGATTTGAGTGCGATTTGGCGTTTCCACGATATGTGCGGGGCTGGTTACTTTGCACCCAGCCCGGAAAACTACCGATTTTGCCCGTCGAAGTCTACCCGGCGTCTGCTGACGCGTGTGGCGCGAAGGGAAAAATCCGCCCCCTTGGGGCGGCCCTGGTGGGCCGCATTATTACGCTGAAAAAATGAAGATGGGATTGGAACCTTCGACTGGCTGCGTTCGCTCAGGACAGGTGGGGCTTGGGGTGAGCCCACCGCTTATATGGGCATTATAGACCCACGACTCCAAAAAAGTCAGCACCTTTCGCCGCCCAAAGTGTGACGTTCCTTGACCATCCCACAATTCTGGGTGAAACAACACTTGACAGACGCCCGCTGGGTTCGATAGAATAGGCGGCAATGGCACACCTGTGTTTTCTCAAGGAGAAGACCCAAAGTCGCATATTTCTGTTAGCGAGGAGGACTCAAAATGTTGCTCAGAAAGGCCATCCTTACAATCACAGTCATCGCCGCCTTGTCGGCGGCCGCGTCTGCAACGACCTATCCGGGGCAATTAGGTGCGGAATCCCCGGGGAACGTCTTTGTGGATATGGTGAAGCAGAACTACAACTGGTATGAGCCCAACGGGGGCGGAGGGTGGCAGAGCTTGCAGGCAAGCCATATCGACGCCAACGGCTGGCCCACGGTGGATGCCAGGTGGGCGAATGACTACCGACCTGTAGCAGAATGGGGCGGTTCAATAGATGACCCCGAACAGTACAGGATTGACTACTCCGGCACATACAAGTGCTCGTTCAGGGGGCAAGGTACCGTCGCGGCGACGGCTGGCGCAACAGTCAGCAGCGTGGTCTACGACGGGAATACCAACACGACCACGTTCAATATGGTTATACCGCCGCCCGTGCCGCATCACGCCTACTTTGAGCTGACCTTCACCGACACCAAGCGGACGCCGGCCAGCCCCGTCGGCTCAGGTTTTACCGACCTCAAGGTTTACAGGCCGGGCTATCCCCTGAGCACGACACAGGTGTTTACAGATGAGTTCATCACCTGCCTGAAGAACGCCAAGTTCTCAACCGTGCGGTTTATGGGCGTGGCGCAGACAAACGGTAATGTTGAATGGGACCAGTACGGCCCGATTTTGCAGCATTGGAGCAACAGAAAGAAAACGACAGATGCTTCGCAGACGACCATCCCGCTTCTAAACAAGAAAGACGGTTTTGCGTGGGAGTACATCATCCAAATCTGCAACACTGCCAAGATGGATATGTGGCTGTGCGTTCCGGCATCAGTCGATAACAACTACGTGCAACAGCTTGCGCAGCTCGTATATGACAACCTGGACCCGAACCTCAACGTGTACCTGGAGCACAGCAACGAAATCTGGAACTGGGGCTTTATACAGTACGCCTGGAACTATGCCTCTGCCGAGGCGGACGTCAACGCCGGCGGGTCCAATCTCAATTACGACGGCGAACCAGACCATATGTACTGGGCTGCAAGGCGGCACGCGAGGCGGACAATGGAAATCGTGAACACCTTCGCTTCTGTCTTCGGTTCAGGCGAAATCAACCAGCGTCTGCGGGGCATATTGGCGGGTATTTCCGCAAATGAGACCTTTTTCAAGGCCGGCAACCTGAGCAATATGTTGACATATCTGAACGCCAACTACGGTCCGCCGAGCAACTACATTTACGGGATAGCCATAACCGGCTATTACGGCGGCAGTGCCGCCTCGGGCCAGGCGGGGACCGAGAATTACACCGTCCAGCAGATTATCGACAGTATGAGGGCTACCAGCGACTCAGACGTGCCGAGACGACAGGCGGTCATCAACCTTGCCACAACGTGGGCGCTGCCGGGCGGAGGGTGTACTTATGAATCAGGGCCGGACATCGGCGGCGGCAGCACGACCAATATCGGCAACCGCATCCTTGCCGTACGCGACCCCAATCAGAAAGACGTTTACAAGCGGAACTTTGCCAACAATTTCTGGGACCTCGGCGGAAATCTGGCGATGCAGTTTACGCTTGCAAGCAGCTACAACCGGTACGGCGCCTGGGGGCTGACCGATGACATGAAATACCCGGACCGCAATTATCTCTTCGCGGCCGTGCGAGAGTTGCTCGGCAATGTCCTTAAGCAGGCCGACTTCAACCTCGACTGGATAGTGGATGTACAAGACCTCGACGTAATGGCCGATGACTGGATGAAACACGACGAATACGTCGGCGGTGGACAGAACCCGGGCACAGCGAACCTGGTTGCGAGATGGAAGCTCGACGAGGGCGCGGGGCAAACTCCAAATGATTCCTCGGGCAACGGGCACAACGCACGCCTCGGGTCGAGCGCCGGCGCAGATGCAAACGACCCGGCCTGGTTCGCCGACGCCGAACGCGGGCGGTGTCTCTACTTTGACGGAAACGACTACGTGTTCTGTGGGGGCGGCAAGAACGCTGGCAAAGACCCATGTGACCCCAACACCTGGACCGACCCCTGTACCTGGGCGGACTTCAACGGGGGGTCATTCACACTGTCCTGTTTCATAAAGCAGACCGACTCCCTTAACTGGGCGACTTTCATCGGAAAAGGCGAGCTGGAGTATAAGCACCAGTTCGGTTTCCTGCCCTGGCTTGAGCGCAGGATTCACTTTGCATTTCCAAGGACCCCGGCAGGTGCGGTCGTCAGCAACAACGCCCTTGCAAATAACGTATGGCATCACGTCGCGGTGGTCTGGGACGCCAATGCGGAGATTGCGAGAATCTACCGCAACACGGTGCTGGATGGTACGGTGAACTATAAAACTGCGCATCCTGAGGGCTCGGGCAGGTTCATCGACAACGACTGCGACGTTCTCATAGGCGCCAGGGTCAACGAGGCGTTCCTCGAAGACCCCAACAGGCATAAAATCGGCGGTTGCCCCTGCAGCGACGGCGGTTACGCGACCTCCTTCTTCAGGGGCTACATCAGTGACGTCACAATGTACAACCGGGCCCTTACCGCCGCAGAGATAGAATTCCTTGCAGGCGGCGTTTACGTGCCGCTTGAGTCCGCGGCTAATCTGTACGATGAGGAACTGCCGGGCTTCAAGGCCGTTAACTTCAGGGACTTCTGCATTCTTGCCGAAGAATGGCTGCAATAGCCCGCGTAATAACGGGCAACGGTTGGTCACAGTAGAGATGGTCTGACGCCCGGAAGAGTCGGTGCAGATAGCACTGTGCTCTGGCGCCGCGCTGAGCGTCCGGCAAATGTTGCGGACCTTCATAGTATCGACAGACATTGCCTGTACCGTTTATTTCTTTCCGCACGCGCAAAATCTTCCCCAAAACCTCCATTTCCATTAGCATTTCCCATAATCTGGCTGAGCTCACTTTGCGGCCAGCGCGCTAACCTATCGGCGGGTTAGCCAGTCGTTGAGGTTCTTGGCTAAAATTTGGACGTCCCTTTTGGTCATTATGTGGTTGACGATTGAGGCGGGGATTTTCAGATTGAGCATCGCCTTGTGTGCGCGCTGCCAAAGGCGGTCTTTTTTTGCGGGCGAATCAGCTAAGTAAAGCTCGCTGACCAACTCGCTCAATTTGCCCAGCATAATCTGGTCGAGGTTCTGATAGTAGTTCGACACTACATCGTGCTGATATTTTGACAGTTCCTGCTTAGCCATAA
>CAYGVZ010000060.1:0-11845 GCA_964353475.1 uncultured Pirellulales bacterium
TGGCTGCGATGTGGGCAAAACAGGGTCATCACGTCAAGTTCGTCTCGACCACCAATGGCGACGTCGGGCACGCGGTTATGGCGGGCGGGCAACTGGCGAAACGCAGAATTGCCGAGGCCAAAAAGGCAGACGCCGTACTTGGCGTCGAGTCGGAGGTCCTCGATATTCACGATGGGGAGTTGATGCCCACTCTTGAAAACCGAAAGACATTCGTCCGCCTCATCAGACAGTGGAAGGCGGATATCGTGATTGCGCCGCGCCCTTATGATTATCATCCCGACCACCGTTACACCGGGATATTGGTCCAGGACGCCGCCTTTATGGTGATTGTGCCATTTCTTTGTCCGGACGTGCCGCACCTGCCGAAAAATCCCGTCTTCCTCTATTCATCCGACGGCTTCCGCAAGCCCAATCCGTTCACGCCGGACATCGTCATCGCCACCGATTCGGTAATCGAGCAGAAGGCCGAGGCCCTGTGGCAAATGGAGTCGCAGGTTGAGTCGCTCTGGGCGACGCGCGACTTCGAGAAGGTGGTGCCAGTGCCGAAAGAGGGCGAGGCGCGGAAAGAATACGAGAAAAAGGCAAAGGATCGCATCGCTTCAAGAGATATGGTCACGGCGAACCAGTGCCGCGACAAGTTAATTGAGACATACGGGCAGGAAAAGGGCACCAAGGTCAGGTACGCCGAGGCGTTTGAACTCTGCGAATACGGCAGGCAGCCCGCAAAGGACGAGATGAAGAAGCTTTTTCCCGCAGAGCAGTAAAGAATGGACAAAGAGCAGTTGAAGCGGCTTGCGAACGACCCGCGACTTATTGCGGGCATCTACAACTATTGCGACCGCTGGTGCGAACGTTGCGAGTTTACCAGCCGGTGTATGAACTACGCATTATCTCGGGAAGAATTTCCTGACGAACAGTCGAGAGACATAAACAACAAACAGTTCTGGGACAAGATGCACGGCATATTCCAGTCCACCATCGCAATGGCTAAAGAGATAGCGCAGGAAATGGGCGTTGACCTTGAAGCCGCTGACCCCGCGGAGCTGGCAAAGCAGCAGGAGCTGGTCCACAAGACGGCGGAACAGCAGCCCTACGCCCGGGCGGCACACGCCTATACCAGAATGGTGAACGAGTGGTTCGATTCAAACAAGCATCTCATAGAAAACAAGGCAAACGAGATTGAAATGTTAACCGGGGCCGATGTCCCAGGCGCCGACCCCCAGGCAGACGCTTCAGTCATCGGCGATTGCCTCGAAGTGATTCGGTACTACCAGCACTTTATCTACGTGAAACTGTTGCGCGCGGCAACGGGTATGATTCGCGGCGACCTCGACGACGCCGAATATTTCCCGCAGGACGCCAACGGCTCCGCCAAAGTCGCCGTTATCGCCGTCGAGCGTTCCATTGCCGCGTGGGGACAGATTATGCAGAACTTCCCCGAACAGGAAGACGACATTCTCGACATCCTCGTTGCGCTGCAGCGACTGCTCAGGCAGGTTGAGGCCGCCTTTCCCGACGCTCGCGCCTATGTTCGGCCCGGCCTGGACGAGCCGCCAGGATAAACAGCCCGCCGTCAACCGCCCTGTCTTCACTTATGGAAACCTGGACGATACAGAAGCTGCTCAACTGGATTACCCGGTACTTTACCGATAAAGACATTGATTCGCCCCGGCTGAGCGCAGAGCTGCTCTTGTCACAGGTGCTGGGGCTGAAGCGAATCGAGCTTTACACCAAATTCGAGCATATTGTCCCCGCCGATAAGCTTGATGTTCTTCACAATCTTGTCAAACGAGCAGGCGAGCATGAGCCGATTGCTTATCTGACAGGCCGCAGCGAGTTTTACTCAATCGAGTTTGAAATGAATGGCAACTGCCTTATACCGCGGCCTGAAACGGAATTGCTGGTTGAGCTTGCCGTTGATTTTCTTCGGGCACGGCAGGATAAGCAATTTGTCTGCGACCTGTGCACCGGCTGCGGATGTATTGCTGTTGCTATTGCGAAGAACGTCAGCAATTGCAGAATAATCGCAACGGACATAAGCGACGCGGCACTGGGGATTGCGGCAAAGAACGTCGCACGCTATGGGCTTGACGACAGGATAACGCTGTTGTGCGGCGACTTGTTCGAACCGATTGTGCCGCATTTGGACGTCGACAAATTTGACCTTATTGTATGTAACCCGCCTTATGTAAGCACCGTTGAATACCAGACGCTTGCGAGCAATATCCGCGATTACGAGCCGAGTGTTGCATTACTCGCGGGCAGCGATGGGCTGGATGTGATTCGCAGGGTAATCGCCCAGGCCGCCAACTTCCTTAAAGCAGGCGGCGCACTGATGTTCGAAATCGGCCAGGAGCAGGCCGAGGCAGTAATGCAGCTTCTGAATCGAGCCGGCTGCTTCGCCAATCCCGCGATACACAAAGACACAGGCCGCCGCGACCGGGTCGTGACTGCTATAAAATAATAGCATAATCCGGGGAAAATTTACGCGGTTTTCGAGTAATTTTTCACCTGCGCAAGTGCCGTAATGACAAATACTTATAATGACATTTTGCTGTCGTATTGTCGAACTTTTCAGGAAATGTCTGCGTTTTTCCCGGACCTGCGTTTATAATAAAGTCACGCCTAAAGGGGGCGTTGGGATGCACACCGTGGACGTTTGAACGAGTAGAATGGTAGTTTTGGCGAAAGGAGACAGGATGATGAGAAGATGGGGGATTTCTAAGTTTATTGTTTGTTTTGCTGCATTTCTTTTGGTCTCACAAGCTTTTGCGCACGATGGTTCCTGGCCGATTCAGGGCATTGCCAGTTGGGACTCGCTCACCCTCGGGCACGATGATGCCTATGAGTGGAAGGGCTGGGCGACGGTGACAGTAACAAACTCGATGCTTCAGCAGTGGGGCGATTTTCACTTTCAAATCTTCGACTTTGCAAATTACAACGTGATATTCCCCACCAGCGCCACTATGCTAATGCTTGATGGCGTCGGGCAGCCGTACCAGAGTTACAGTTATGCCCACAACGGCACGAAGATATTGGATTTCTATTTCTATGGAAATCCTGTGGACCCCGGCGAGACAGTAACCTTTAAACTTTACACCGACAACACCGCCAATCAGTACGCGTGGTTTGGCCTGTCCCTTTGGCCCACCCCCGTACCTGAGCCGGCAACAATCGCAATGCTTGGGCTGGGAGCAATTGCGCTCTTCTCGAAGCGCAAATAAGTGGTCGGCGGCAGGAATGAACAGAAACAAAAAGGGCCTGGACTAAATATCCAGGCCCTTGTTCTTTGCGCTGCCGAATGCGGGCACAATCAGCCGACCATGTCCCGCATTTCCTCGTAGAACTTCACGTAGTTGTCCTTGTCTTTGGTCTTCCTCATTGCAATCGCCGCACGCGGATGCTCGTTGAGGATGCCGGTGAGCATATAAGGCACAAGATAGCCCCATTCGATTTCCTTCTGCATCGGCAGCATATAGTCCTGGATGACCTGAAGTATGGGAGCGAGCTTGAATTTCGGATTCTTCAGGAAACCCATCAGCAGCTCCAGAGGGCAGTTACCCGGGCCGCGACCGATGCCGTAGAGCGAGGCGTCCAAGTAGTTGGCGTTGTGAATGATGCCCTCAATAGTATTTGCGAAGGCGAGCTGCTGATTATTGTGGCAGTGTATGCCGATTTCCTTGCCTTCGGGCAGGTGCTTTCTAAACAGCTTGACTAAATATTCTACCTGTTCGCAATAGAGTGCGCCATAACTATCGACCACATAGACAGCATTAACCCCTGTCCGGGCAAGCTGGTCAAGGGCCTCAATGAGGTCCGGCTCAATCTCCTTTGAGACGGCCATTATGTTCACCGTCGTCTCGTAGCCGAGGTCATGGCTGCGATTTACCATTGCGATGGCCTTGTCCATATCCTTGACGTAGGTCGCAACGCGAATCATATCAACCGGGCTTTCATCGGCCGGAGCAAAGACCTGGTCTTTGACCCTGTGGGCATCGACCATAATGCTTATTTTAATATCCGACTCGATGCCATCGATGATTTGCCGAATCCTGTCGTCATCGCAGTATTTCCAGTCCCCGTGGTCCTTCGGCGGAGACAATTCTCTGCTGCTGCGGTAGCCGAACTCCATATAGTCGATGCCGCTTTTCGATAGTGCGGCATAAACCGCGCGGACGAATTCGTCTGTGAAACAATGGTTGTTGATAAGACCGCCGTCTCTGATGGTGCAATCCAGCACTTTTATCTGTGGTCTGTACACGACTTCCCCTTGGCAAAGCCCGTCAATAGAGATTACTAAGAACCTTCTCGACTACATCCTTCCCGACCTCAACCGCCCAATGACCCTCCTGGCGATGGACAGCCCCAATTCTATCAAGAACAACGAATCTTGGCCACTTATTTATCGCCTTTTTGTCTCGCCTTATTATGTCGATTAGTTGGTCCTTACCCAGATTGGCCGGAATTTTGACAGGCATGCCAAGACGCAGCAACATTTTTCGGACCTTGCCTAAGCGGTTCTGGTCGCCAAGACCCATTTCCATTTCTATCATCGCGGCTGCGATTATGCCTATGGCCACCGCCTCGCCGTGCAGCAGTCCAAAACCGCTGGCGGACTCAACGGCGTGGCCGATAGTATGGCCGTAGTTGAGAATCCTCCGCTGATTCTTCTCTGTCGGGTCTGCTTCAACGACCCGCGCCTTTATCCTGCAGTTGAGACAGGCAAGTTGCTCCAGCACATCGCATCTTCGCTCCAGGATGTCGTCCAAATGCGTTTCGAGAAACTCAAAATAACCTGCATCAGCAATCAGGGCGTGCTTAACCGATTCGACCAGGCCGGCACGGTAGTTTCTGTCATCGAGCGACTTGAGCACCGCGACATCAATATAAACGGCAGCGGGGTGCCAGAACATGCCATATGCGTTCTTGCTCACCGATGAATCCACCCCGGTCTTGCCCCCTACCGCCGAGTCGGCCTGCGCGACGGTCGTGGTGGGGATTTGAACAACGGGGACGCCCCTTTTGAAAATCGCCGCTGCAAAACCCGCGATGTCCCCTACCGTGCCGCCACCCAGCGCCAGCATAACGCTGTCCCTGCCCAAGTACGCCTTCTCCATCGCCTCAATGATTGAGACAACCGCCCCAATGTTTTTCGACGTCTCGCCTGGCGGGTCGATAATGTATGTTGGAAGGGTCTGCCCTGAGTATATTTTTTCGAGATGACCGGCCGCCACAACGTTCCTGTCGGTGATTATGAACGGATTGCGGCCGGGCAATAGCGCCTCTATCCAGCAACGCACAGTCGGCAGAATGTCGGCGCCGACCTTTATCTTGTAGGTTGCAGATGGGGTGGCAGGCACCTTGACATCGATTTCGTACATCGGGCTATCAGTAACGAATGACCGATTTGGCATCGTAGCCGGCGAGCTTGGCCATACCGCCTAACTCGCTCAGTTCGATGAGAAACGCAATTCCGGCAATTTTGCCGCCGATTTTTTCGATTAACTTGCAGGCCGCCGCCATTGTGCCGCCCGTGGCAAGCAGGTCATCGACCATAAGAACGTTTGCGCCGCTGCTGACCGCATCGCTGTGCACCTGCAGGGAATCAGTGCCGTATTCGAGGGCGTAGGTAATGGTCTCGGTCTTGTAAGGAAGTTTGCCCTTCTTGCGAATGGGTACAAAGCCCACGCCGAGCTTTGATGCGGCCGCCGCGCCGAATATAAAGCCCCTCGCCTCAACCGCCGCGACATACTGAACCGCTCGACCCGGGAAAAGCCCGCAAATCGCCTCCACCGCCGCCACAAAACTCTTCGGATTTGCCAGCAATGGTGTTATATCGCGGAAAAGAATACCCTTCTTCGGCCAATCCTTCACCTCGCGGATATGCTCTTTCAGCATGTTTGTCCTCATAGCCGTCCTCGCCTGAAAACTGCGATACTATCGGTTCGCTTGTTTGGACCCATTACAGGGACTTATTGTCGGCTGGCTGCAAAAGAAATGCAAGAATTATCCGAGGCAATCAGGCATTACTCTTCACCCATAAACTCGTAGAGTTTGGTGAGCGCTTCGTGCTGAATCTGGCGGACTCTCTCACGCGTAAGGTTGAACTCGCCGGCGACTTCCTTGAGGGTCATCGGTTTTCGACCATCAAGCCCGTAGTGCAGCCGCAGCACCTGCGCCTCTCGTGCATCGAGGTCGCAGAGCAATTGGAGCGCCTTGGTCTTTTCTTCGCTCTGTACCATGTCGTCTTCGGGCTTGGCCACGCTTTGCATACACAAAGCCGATTCAAAGAGCTTGCTTTCATCCCCTTCATCGACTTCAGACGCTTCCCTGACTGAGCCGAGCACCTTGACGGTTTCATAGATGAGCTTGGCTTTTTTCAAAGGCAGCCGCATCGCGTCTGCCATTGTCTCTACATCCGGCCTGATGCCCAGCTTGGTTTCAAGTTCTGCAGCCGTTTGACGCCAGTGGTTTATAAGGCCTATCATATAACTTGGAACGTGCACCGGCCGCACCTCGGCCAGTTGGGCGCTCATAATACTCTGCCTTATCCACCAGGCCGCATAAGTGCTGAACCGGTTACCGCGGCCGGGGTCAAAATAATCAACCGCCTTTATCAGACCCAGGTTGCCCTCTTCAATCAAATCACCTAAGGAAATGGCGCTGCGATTGGCAAACCGCTTGGCGATATTAACAACTAATCGCAGGTTACTGCGGACGAGCTGGTCTCTCGCTTCCGGGTCATTGTCCTCGACTATCTTCCTGCCGAGGAATTTTTCTTCATCGCCCGTTAGAAGCGGCGCCTCGTCGATTTCCCTCAGGTAATCTTTTATTGTCGTATCAAACACCATGTCTGTCCTCCTGCCCGGCCCCGTGCCCTTGCTTCGTCACGCCGGGCAAACGCCTTCTTATTGGACGCAGCCGACATTGGCCGCCGACCATTCTGCTATCGGTTGAATCATCAGGCGGCTTTACCAGCGGTATATGGCGTGCAGACAGTTTCCGCTGAACGGTTTTTATCGGTATTTACGTGCCAAAATGCGCAAAAAAAAGCCCCCGTCAGCGGGGGCTTTTGCTTCACGATAAACCCGGAATTTTACCGGGCGGACAATTTAAGCGGGAGTCGGCTCCTGCGGGCTGTCGCCCTGCTCTATTTCAGGCGTGGGCTGTTGCGCCTCGATATCAGAGGCGATTACAGTGGGGTCAACAGCAGGGTCAACGGCTGCGGGCTGCTCAGCCGGCGCAGCGATCGAAGCACCTGCATCGGCTGCCTGTGGCACCCCGGCTGCGTGGTCCTCAGCGGCCCATTGCGCTCTTCGCAAGCTCAGACCGATTTTACGCGACTCGGTATCTACCTTGAGTATCTTCACCTCAACCTGGTCGCCGACCTTGACAACATCCTGCGGTCTCTTGATTTTGTGGTCCGCCAGTTCGGAGATGTGCAGCAGGCCTTCGAGCTCCGACTCAAGCTCGACAAATGCGCCGAAATTAGTCAGTTTCGTGATTGTCCCCTTGATAATGTGGCCCGGTATGTATTTTTCGGGGATGGCCCTGGCCCACGGGTCTTCGGTGAGCTGCTTGACGCCGAGCGAAACACGCTGCTTGTCGGGGTCGATATCGAGAACGACACACTTGATTTTGTCGCCCTTCTGCACCGCCTCATTCGGATGGCTGTATTTCCTCGTCCAGCTCAAATCCGAGATGTGAATCATCCCGTCAATGCCTTCTTCGATTTCGACAAACACGCCGTAATTCGTCACGCCGCGAACAATGGAATCAACGATGGTTCCCTGCGGATACTTCTGCGCCGCAACCGACCAGGGATTCGCCTCCGTCTGCTTCAGTCCCAGCGAAATCTCCTGCTTTTCCCTGTCGATGTTAAGCACCGCTACGTCAATCTCATCGCCGAGGTTGACCATCTCGGTGGGGTGGTTCAGGCGCTTGGTCCAGCTCATCTCGCTGATATGGACAAGCCCTTCAATGCCGTCCTCAAGCCGCACAAACGCGCCATAGTTCATAATATTGACAACCTTGCCCCTGACGCGCGAACCAACGGGGTACTTGTTCTCAACATTCTCCCACGGACTCGGCGTCTTCTGCTTCAGGCCCAGCGATATCTTCTCGCTGGATTTATCAACGGCGAGAACGACACACTCAAGCTCTTCGTCAAGATGGACAACCTCAGACGGATGCGCCACTCGCCCCCAGCTCAGGTCTGATATGTGAAGCAGGCCGTCCAGCCCGCCTAAGTCCACAAAAACGCCGAAGTCGGCGATATTCTTCACGATGCCCTTTCGGCGCTGGCCCGGCTCTATTTCAGCGAGAATCTTCTCCTTGTTGATGCGACGCTCCTCTTCGATAAGCTTGCGTCTCGAAATGACAATATTCCTTCCCTCAATATCTATTTTCAGAACGGCCGCCTCGATTTCCTTGCCTATAAACCTGCTGATATCGCCCGGCCTTCTTATGTCAACCTGCGAAGCGGGCAAAAACACCGGCACCCCGATGTCAACAAGCAGCCCGCCCTTGATTCGCCTTATCACCCTGCCCTTGACAGTGTCGCCTTCCTTCCTGGTGGTGATTATCTGTTCCCACCCGCGTATGCGGTCCGCCTTGTGCTTGCTGAGGAGAATAAGCCCGCTTTCGGAATCCGTTTCCTCGATAAGCACCTCAATTTCTCTGCCGGCTGTAACCTCCTCCGGGTCGTCAAATTCACTGGCACTGACGATGCCCTCGCTCTTGAGTCCGACCTCGACAATCACGTCATTTCCTATTTGTGTTACAATCTTCCCCTTGAGGATGGTTCCCGGAAGATGGGAATCAACCTTTGTCCGCAGTGCATCTTCGAGATACTGGTTTTCCTGCTCTCCGAATAACTCCGCAACCTGCTGCTGGAGCTGCTCCTGCGACATTCCGAGTTTGTTGGCTAAGTTTCTGTCAACCATAAAATTTGCTAATCCCCTGTGCGGTTCGTTCGGGGCCTGCCCGCGTCGCACAATCACGCGGACGGGCCGCGGTGCAGCGTTGCACCGACTAATCTTTCTGGTTAATCATTATAAAAAAGCACTTGCCCACGCAGCAAATGCAAACTTTACGCTCTGAATTAACCCAAATACTATTACTGTCGGCCGTTAGCGTCAAGCGCGGCGAGATTCTCAACGAAGTCGTCGATGACCCACTGGGGGGTGGATGCCCCCGCCGTAACGCCGGCTGTCTTTCTGCCAAAAACCGTTCTTATATCAAATTCGTCCCAGTTATGCAAATGAAAGGTACAACTATTGTATTTTTTACACAATTCCGCCAGTTTCCGCGTGTTCGCGCTCTCTACCCCCCCTAAGACAAACATTGCATCCACCCGTTTACAGAGTTCTACCGCCGATTCCTGCCTTTTTATGGCCTCTTTGCATAATGTGTTGACCACCCGCAGTTCGGCAAAGCCCGTTAGCGCTATCGCCGCTAACATTTGAGCGAAAAACTCAGGGCTTTGTGTGGTTTGGCAGACCACGCCAAGTTTCGCGCCTTTCTCTATCTTACCTAAATCCGCATCGTCCGCCACCACCACCGCGTTAGAAGCGCATCCGAGAACCGCACGCACTTCAGGATGGTTCTTGTCGCCGATAATCACCACCTTGTATCCATCCTGCTGCATCTGGGCGGCAATCTTCTGTACCCTTTTGACAAGCACGCAGGTCGCGTCAATAATGTTGACACCTTTCGCGTGCAGGCGGTTAATCTCATCAGGCGCAGCCCCGTGAGAGCGAATTAGCACCGTTGCTCCCGCCTCAATTTGTTCGATGTCCTCAACCGTCCTCAGTCCCTGCTTTGCCAGCCGTTGCACGACGTCCTTGTTGTGGATAATAGGCCCCAAGCTATAGACCTCACGACGCTCCGCCACTACCTTTTCCGCGACACTGATGGCGTTCCTTACGCCCGGGCAAAAACCGCAATTTTCCGCAACTATCACCTTCATATTTGACTCACTGCCGCCATTTTACGATGCAATCCCCGAACAATCCACCAAAACTACGCCCCGCCGGGGTCATTGCGAGTCCCCTGATACTCCGGTCGCCCCAATCGTTTTACTTCGCCATTCTCAATTCGAAATTCGCAATTCGCAATTTACCCGCCGTTCTTGTGCCGGGGCCAGGAGGTTATCGTCTTTTCCTCTTTATGCAGCGCCGCCCCTCCCTCTGAAATCTGCTCTCTGAGATCTCAAATCTTAAATCTTAGATCTTAAATCCTTCCCCGCCCCCTAGCCTAAAGATATGGACCAATAATGTCGCACGGATAAATCGCGTGCCCAGATGATATAGGTCCCCAAATATTAGATGTCTGCCCCCGGTTGGTTTTGCCTCCTTAAGCTATCATAAACCTTTGATTCAAGCAATCTCAACTGATTTAGCGTCATTTGCGACGGCCGTGTCTCAGTAAAGTCAATCTCGCTGAGTGCCCCCGAAAAATATGTCTTCAGCCCTGACCACCCCACTTGTCGTATGAGCAATTTTTTGCCGCAAGCCATTTTCAAATACAAGGGAAGCGCAAAATGGATATCTTCGCCGCGAGACAGCAACTCTCTGACTATAGCATTTGAATACAGAAGCGGATGCTTGCTCGCCATTTGCCGGAGTTCGCCTGTCGTCAGTCGGGGAATCTTGGATAGGTCGTTCCTAAATATGTACAGACAAACCAGCGGCACACCAAAGACAATGATGAAATAGGCAACACCAATTGCTATCTTCAGCATTTTGTATCCTTCATACATGCCCCTGGAGAACAAACCCCCCTCGATAACTCAAACGGTTTCTTTTCGCAGAGGTTGTTTGCTGAAAAAATCCTTCGATTCTTGCGTAAAGTAAAGCTTGTAGATGCTCACCAAAGAGAAAAATGCCCCTATGACTGTCGGGATCCTGACTATCGACAAAATCAGACATATCGTTCGCCCAATCCTACTTGCCTTATACAAGCTGACTGCAACACCTATCCAGAATAGGCCTGTAAGCAAGAAGAATATCTTGAGAAAATTGTTATGATCAACAAAACACAACGCACCCCAAACCAGTGTTCCAAAAGCAGCTTCTACCATCCCCGCAACACGAACGGGCTTAGGCGGTTCCTTGTCTTGTATCATAACCACGTACGCTATATATTGGTAAGCTGCGTACAAAACTATCGTCAGGACTATCAACCAAAAAATCGACGTACGAACCTCTATATTTATTCACCAAAAAGACCTACGACGTCTAAGATATTGTCGGCAACACCCGCTCCGGCATGGATGATGGGACAGATAATGGGGACGGGACAGCCACCGTTTTTTGTTGCCGTTTTTGTTCTCCAGTTTAACATTTGATTTTCTTCTCTCGCGGCCAGCCAATCCTGAGCAAGCGTAGCGCAGCCTGCGGTGAGCACATTTATCCTCAGCTTGTCGAAGGAGTCGAACCAGTCGAAGGACTTTCGCCCTTACCGCGCCACTATATCCCCAAACTGCAAACAAAAGCAATCATTTTCTTTGCTCGTCTTCATTCACTAATTCCGTGAAATCCGTGACTCCGCATCCCCTTGACCACCTTGTGGTCATCCCCGAGTGGTATCTTACCTGGCAGGCAGCAGGGGACGCACGCCCATCTCAGTCAAAGATTTCACTTGACACACAACATCACATAATGTATAATATCCACCAAACAATGAAAAAGTGAATAGTTAATCTAAGCTCGGAGGTTTTAAAAATGGCTACCGAAGCACAAACACTCGCAAACCGTCTTAACGCCCAAAAATCCACCGGCCCGCGCACCCCCGAAGGCAAATCCATCGCCTCGCAAAACTCCCTCACCCACGGCCTGTCCTC
>CAYGVZ010000061.1:0-8801 GCA_964353475.1 uncultured Pirellulales bacterium
TTGCGTTGGGCATCTTGCCGCCGTACTTGTTGATGAGGTCAACGAATTCCCGCAGTACGCTGCTTGAGCCGTGCATCACGAGGGGAAAGCCCGGCAGCAGGTCGCTTATTTCCTGAATCCGGTCGAGCGCAAGCTTTGGCTCGCTCTTGAACTTGTACGCGCCGTGGCTGGTGCCAACCGCAACAGCAAGCGAGTCAACTCCGCTCTTTTCCACGAACTCAACGGCCATTTTCGGGTCGGTCAGGTGTTTGCTGACGTCCTCTACGCCGACCACGTCCTCTTCAATGCCGCCCAATTGGCCAAGCTCGGCCTCGACAACGACGCCGTGCTTATGGGCGTATTCAACCACCTTTTTCGACAGCTTGATGTTCTCCTCGAAAGGTAGTTTCGAGCCGTCAACCATCACGGACGTGAAGCCGTCATCGACAAACTGCTTGCAGCACTCGAAAGTGTCGCCGTGGTCTAAGTTCGTCGCAATCGGGATGTCCGGGTTCTCCCTCGACGCCACCCCGATGATTGCATTAAGATAACTGTTGCTCGCGTACTCGCGTGCGCCGCGCGAGACCTGCAGAATGAGCGGGGCCTTTTCTTCTGCTATCGCGGCCATTATCCCCTGCGTGATTTCCATATTGTTGACGTTGAACGCCCCGACGGCGTACCCGTTCTTGTACGCCATTTCAAACATCTTCTTCGTAGTAACCAATGCCATTAACGTTCTCCTTATTCGAGTCCCAAAAACACCGTAAGTACGTAACTACGCAAACCGGGAAAGTATAGCATAATGACCCAGGATTTCAAATACAGAGTTTGCCGTATTCTTGGAAGTTACCGTCCGGCGATTGCGGGGGCGTGATTGCGGCGACTGCCGACCAAAGCGGGCATTTTCATAGAGGCCCGATGGGTATTGACGCCGATATAACAAGTAAGTAGTATTTGCAGGTGTTTAGTTCCGTCACAGATTTGGATAAGGCCTGTTTATGAGATTCTACCTGAATGTTTTCGGTTTTTCGGTGATTCTGCTTTGGCTCGTGCTTGCGGCCGGCTGTCAGGGTCAGGGGCGAAAGACACCCAGCACGGGGGCGCAGACGGGCGAGATGGGCGTTACAATCGGAGAGCTGGCTGAGGTCTTTGCGTCCGATACGATACCCGTCAGGGGCTACGCGCTGGTTGGCGGACTTAACGGCACCGGCTCATCGGAGTGTCCCGCTACCGTCAGGACATACCTCGAGAAGTATATACGCGCGCAACTGTCCGGCACCAATATCAGCGCCGAGCAGCTTATTGCCAGCCCAGATACTGCCGTGGTGGAACTGGAGGGTGTCATACCGGCGGCGGCTTCACGCGACCAGCGATTCGACTTGAAGGTATCCGCGCTTGCCGGCACGTCCACGACGTCCATTGAGGGCGGCTGGCTCTACGGCGCAGACCTTTATGAGGCAAGACGCTTTGGCGCCGCCTTCAAGCCGCTCGCTACTGCCGAGGGCGCCGTTTTTATTGATGGTGTTGACGCGCCGACAGCAGACAGAAGGACCGGTTTTTTGTTGGCAGGCGGCGTTATCCTCGATGACTTCAAAATGAATCTTGCGATTCGACGCCCTGATTTCAAGACGGCAAGCGACATACGCAACCGCATAAACGAGCTTTTCGGCGCCGAAACCGCCTGGGCCGTCTCCCCGGCTCAAATCGAACTGCGAGTACCGCCGAGGTACGCCGGCCGCAAAGATGGGTTTATCGAGGTAGTCAAGGCGACGTATTTGGCCGATAGGCCCGAACTCACGGACAAGAGAATATTGACTCTTATACAGCAGCTTGCCGTTTCTCAGAATAAGCAGGCCGTGGAAACCGCCCTGGAGGCGATCGGCAACCGCTCCGCGGATAAACTTTTTGTTCTGCTCAACTCTTCCAGCGAGGAAGTTCGCCTCAGAGCGGCGCGCTGTATGCTCAACCTCGGCGACCAGCGAGGTCTCGATACGCTCTGGAAGATAGCCGCTGACAAACGCTCCGAATACCGCACAGACGCAATTAAGGCGATTGTTGGCGCCGGCAAATTCGACGCCGCAAGAGCGATGCTGCGAGGTCTGCTCGGCGACGATGATTTTCAGGTTCGCCTTGCCGCCTATGAAAACCTTATACCGATGCGCGACGTCTCCATATCGAGCATCCGGGTTGAGGGTTCCTTTTACCTCGACCAGATTGCGCAGGCGGGAAAACCCGTTATCTACGTCAGTCGCAGCGGACAGCCGCGCGTTGCGATTTTCGGCTCACCCATTTACTGTGTTGACAACGTTTTTGTTGAACTGCCCGACGGCGCCGTGACAATAAACGCCCCCGCGGGCCAGGGCTATGTCTCGATAGTTCGCAGACACCCGACGCGTCCCGATGTGGTCGTCCAGTTGAAAAGCTCCTTCGAGCTTGGGGACATCATCAAGGCGCTCTGCGAGCCGCCCAAATCAGCGTCGGGCGGACGGGTCGGACTTGGATTACCCTATTCGACTCTGGCAGTCCTGCTGAAGCGAATGGTTGACGAAGGAGCGGTGAATGCGGACTTTCACGCCGGGCCGCTGCCGCAGATTGGCCCAAATATCAAGAAACAGCCGCCCGTCGGCCGATAATAGAAGCGTTTGAACCGGCCTGGGACGGGCGCGTATCCCGAGATGTCTTTGAACGCCAGAGTCCGGTAATGTTGTTGACGACCGCTCATTATGTCCCTGTGCATCCAAACACGGGGACAGAGGTATATTGTTTCAGTGAGGGTGATTTTGTTTTTTACAGAGGACGGATTTAATGCGGCTTGAAAAAGTTGTCGTTGACGGGTTCAAAAGTTTCGCAGACAAGACCGAGTTTCTTTTTAATAACTCTATTACCGGGATAGTAGGCCCGAACGGCTGCGGCAAGAGCAACGTTGTTGACGCCGTGAAATGGGTCTTCGGCGAGCAGAGCACCAAGAGCTTGCGTACCGGCCGTATGGCAGACGTTATTTTCAGCGGCTCGGCCACGCGCAAACCCGCCGGTGCTGCCGAGGTCAGTTTGTTTCTTTCCAACAATAACGGCGCATCGGCACGGCTGCCCATAGAAACGGATGAAGTCCAGGTTACTCGCCGAATCTTCCAGAACGGCGAGAGCGAGTACCGTATCAACAACAAGGTCTGCCGCCTCAAGGACGTCCGCGAACTCTTTATGGATACCGGCGTCGGCGTAAAGGCGTATTCCATCATCGAGCAGGGGCAGGTAGAACGACTTCTTACGTCCTCCGCCGCCGAGCGACGCCTCATCTTCGAGGAGGCCGCGGGCATCAGCAAGTACAAGGCGCACAAGGAAGAAGCACTTCGCAAACTTGAGCATACCGAACAGAATCTCCTCCGCTTAGTCGATATCCTCGCAGAGGTCGCTAGCCAGCTTCGCAGCGTAAAACTTGCCGCCGGCAAGGCCAGGAACTACCTGCAATATACCCAGCGGCTCAAAGAGCTGCAGGTCAATTACTCGCTCTCCGAATTCGACAAGATATACAAGACCTTCGCCGAGAAGAAAGCGGCTTTAAATGAAACAGAGGGACAGTTTGCCGCGTTCTCCGCGGAATTAGCAAAACAGGACGCCTTGGCCAGTCAGCTCGGCCAGCAGATTATCGACTCCGAAAACGAAATCAATCAAACAGACAACTCGCTGGTGGCCGTCCAAAGCCGAATTGAGCAGCAGTTGCAGCGAATCGAATTCCTGCGCGTCCGATTCAAGGAGCTTGAACAGAGAAAAACCGTCGCTGCTGAACGGGCGGACAAACTTCTGGAGCAGCGAAGGGGTTTTGAAGCCGACCTTGCCAGGTGCGCCTCCCAGCAGCAGGAAAGCGAGAAGACCCTGCAGGAAAAGAGCCGCCAGGCAGACGACATCGAGGCCGCCATCGCTCAGTTGAATACGGACTGCGCGTCTCTTGAGCAGGACCTGCAGGACGAAAAAGGCGGAATCATCGACATAGTGCGAAGAACTGCGCAACTGCACAACGAACTGCAGAGCATATCGGTTTATCGCGACAATCTCGCCAACCAGAAAGACCGACTGGCCGGCCGTGCCGAAGTTGCCAGGGCCGAGCTTGAAAAACTCCTGACCGAAAAGGCGCAGTATGAGCAGCGTCTCGGCGACATCGAAAAGGTGCTCGCCGACCTCGGCGCCACCCTCGAAACCAAACGCGGCGAGACCGACCAGATTGCCAGGCACATTGAGACCGACAACAAACGCCTGTCTAACTGCAAGGAGGCCAGAAGCGCCCTGGCGGGCGAGCTTGCCGTCTTGGCTGATATGGAAAAGCGCCTCGAAGGCGTCAAGACGGGGGCAAAGAAAATACTCGAAAACAGGTCGCAGTTTGACTACGTTGAGGGCATCCTCGCCGACATTGTTGTGGCCGACATCGAGTACGCCGCGGCAGTCGAAGCGGCGCTTGAGGGCGGGACCGATGCCGTGGTGGTCGCCGATACCGCCCGGCTGTTGGCGGATAGTCAGGCAGTCGAGCGACTTGACGGCAGGGTCAACTTCCTTTGTGCCGACAGGGCCAGGCCCTTTGCCGACGATGCCGACCTGTCATCGGTTGCCGGCGTTAAAGGCCGTCTTGCCGAATTTGTAACGTATCAGGCCGGGCACGCCCCGCTTGTATGGAATCTGTTAGGCAAGGTTATAGTTGTCGAGTCAATTGGCTCGGCTGTGCAGCTCGCAGCCGCCCTCGGCGGCGATTACGAGTTTGTCACCCTCAAGGGCGAATATGCCGACAGCAATGGCGTTGTGAAAATCGGCCCATTAGGCAGGGCCACAGGCCTTATCTCTCGCAAGAGCCGTCTTCGCCAGCTTCAGGATGCGGTTGCACGAATCAGCGGCGAGATTAGTGAACTTGAGGAGCAACTGGCCGGCAACGCCGCGACAAATGAGCACCTGACCAAGCTCTGCAAGGACCTGCGCACCGCCGTTTACGAGGCGACCACCGAAAAAGTGCAGGTTGGCTCCAGGATAAGCGCCCTTGAGGACGGCGTAAAACGACTCCGCGAGGAACAGCCGCTGATTACCGGCGAAATAGACCTGCTCGAGCAGCAGATTGACCAGTCGGTTCAGAAGGAATACGAATCCAAACAGAAGCTCCAGGAGCTTGAGACCGTCAACACCGAGCGGACCGAGCATATCAAACAGCTTGAGACCGACTACACCGACCGCAAGCGCCGCCAGCAGCAACTGCTTGACAATCTCACCGGCCTCAAAGTCGCCATCGGCCAGACAGTCGAGCACATTCAGTCCGTCAGGCAGACCATTGAGTCGCTCCAGGGCCAGCTTCGCGCCAATGTCACTGCCTCCGAGGCAACCAGCCAGGAGGCGAACACCTCCGCCGAGCAGGCCGACCAGACCCAAAGGGACATCCTCGCCTGCGAGGCAAAAGTGTCCGAGCTTTTCGCGGAAAAAGACCAAAGGCAGAACAGCAGTTCCGCCCTGCATCACCATATCGAGCAGCTCGTAGAGCAGAAAAACCGCCTCGAAGAGGCCGTCAGGCAGAAACGTCAGCAGTTGGCCGACGTTGAGCATAGAATCAATGAGCTGAAAATCGAGATTGGCCAGCTTGAAGTCAGGCAGCAAGACCTTGTTGACAGGGTCCGCGACGAGCTTCAGCTTGACCTGGTCGAGTCATACAAACAGTATCAGGCCGCCGCCGTTGACTGGGACAAGGTCCGGGAGGAAATCACAGAACTTCGCGGCAAAATCGAACGCCTCGGAAACGTCAACCTCGACGCAATCGGCGAGCAGGAAGGACTCGAACAGCGGCATCAGTTCCTTTCCGCCCAGCTTGAAGACCTCAACAGTTCGAAGGGGCAGTTGCAGCAGCTTATCAACCGCCTTAACAAGATAAGCCGGGAAAAATTCGCCGAGACCTTTGAGCTGGTGAGGGGACATTTCCAGCAAATCTTCCGCAAACTCTTCGGCGGCGGCAAGGCCGACATCATTCTCGAACAAACAGATGATATCCTCGAAGCGGGCATCGAGATAATCGCGAAACCGCCGGGAAAGGAAACGCGCAGCATCTCCCTGCTGTCGGGCGGCGAAAAGGCAATGACCGCCATCGCGCTGCTGTTTTCCGTCTTCAAGGCCAAGCCATCCCCGTTCTGCTTCCTGGATGAAGTCGATGCCGCCCTTGATGAGGCCAACAACGAGCGATTCAATATCCTCGTCAAGGAGTTCCAAAACGGCTCACAGTTCATAATCATCACGCACTCCAAGCGGACGATGAGCATCGCCGACACCCTCTACGGCATAACGATGCAGACCCGCGGCGTGAGCAAGAGGATTTCCGTCACCTTCGAGCCCGCCGCGGCAGGCCACGAAGAAACCGCCGCTGTAGCTTAGAACCTCTGACAGAAGGGTGTTATTGCTCGCTGTTGTAATGCGGACGCTTTGTCCGTATAATCCCCCCTTCCTTTGCAGTTCAAGGGCAGCAGCGATGGCAGAGAGAGTTGACCGACATACTCTGAAAAACGGAATGGTGATTCTGGGCGAGCCGATGGAGGCCGTGCAGTCGGTCGCGTTCTGCTTTATGCTGCCCTGCGGCGCTGCACTGCTGCCTGCCGGCTGCTGCGGGGCGGCCAACGTGATTGAGGACTGGGTCTTCAGAGGCGCAGGCGCACGCGACAGCAGACAATTGTCCGATGCCCTTGACGGCCTCGGCCTGCATCGCTCAAGCGGGGTCGGCACCTCTCACCTTACTTTCGGTGCTGCACTTGAATCCGGCAACCTGGCTGCCGCCCTGGATCTCTACGGCGACATCATTCTTCGGCCGCACCTTGACGCCGAGCAGTTTATTCTCTCGAGGCAGCTCGCAATCGACGCCGTAAAGGGCCTTGACGATGACCCGCGCCAAAAAGTGATGCTCAAGGTTCACGAGCAGTTCTACCCGCCTCCTCTGGGCCGCAGCACCGCAGGCGAAATCGACCAGCTCAGCGCGCTTGCCGCAGAAAAGGCGGGCAAAATCGCGGGCCGTTACTTCAATATATCAAGGACAACCTTTGCCGTCGCCGGCAGGTATGACTTCGACAGCGTTTGCGCCCGACTGGAAAAACTTTTTGCCGCGGCGCCGAAAGGGAAGTCACAGTCGCTGCGAGTCGGCCCGCACACCCCAAGATACAAACACATTCCCAACGAAGGCGCCCAGGTGCATATCGGTCTTATGACCCCCACCGCCAAACCCGGCGACAAGGATTACTACAATGCCCGCCTGGCCTGTTCGGTCCTGTCGGGCGGTATGAGCGCGCGGCTGTTCACGGAGGTCAGGGAAAAACGCGGACTTTGTTACGCCGTCGGCGCAAGCTATCACGCCTTGAAGCAGGCGGCAGGTATCGCCTGCTACGCCGGCACGACCCCTGACAAGGCACAGCAGACGCTCGATGTTGTATTGGGCGAATTCAAACGCCTCGCAGACGGAATCAGCGATGATGAAATTGCCCGCGCAAAGGTCGGGCTGAAGTCAAATCTTATTATGCAAAGCGAATCCTCAAGCAGCAGGGCGGCCGGTATCGCAAGCGACTATTACCTGTTGGGCAGGGTCCGCACACTCGACGAAATTAAAGAACATATCGAGATGACTTCTGTTGACTCCGTCCTCGGCTTTCTGCGGGCCAACCCGCCGCGGCGGGCCGACTTTACAGTCGTAACAATAGGTCCGAGAGAGGTAAAGGTCTGATACAAGCGATATGGAATTTCACAAGAGCATATTGCCGAATGGCTTGACGGTTATAGGCGAGGTCAACAAGAACGCCAAATCCGCCGCCGTCGGCTTTTTCGTCAAGACGGGCGCTCGAGATGAAAATCTGCAAATCAACGGCGTCTCGCACTTTCTCGAACACATGCTCTTTAAGGGCACCGACCGGCTGAGCACCTTTGACGTGAACCTCACCTTTGACAAAACCGGCGCACAGTATAACGCATTTACCAGTGAAGAGAACACCGTCTTCTGGGCCGCCGTACTGCCCGAATATCTGGTTGAAGTAACGCAACTGTGGATTGAGATGATGCGACCTGCCCTGCGCGAGGACGACTTCAATATGGAAAAGCAGGTCATCAAGGAAGAAATCGCGATGTACAGGGACCAGCCGCAGTTCGATGTAATGGACCGCTGCCGTGCCCTGCATTACGACGACCACCCCTGCGGCTACAGCGTTCTCGGCAGCGTTGAAACGATAGATGCTATGACCGCCGAGCAGATGCGCACCTATTTCGCCGGCAGATACGCGCCGAATAATATGGTCGTCGCCTTCGCCGGCAACTTCGACTGGGGCAGGATGTCTTCCATTATTGAAGCCGGCTGTAAGGCCTGGCCGAGACACGATGTCTTCAGGAAACTTGCCGATTACCCCGGCACCGGCAAAAAGGGACGCATCGAGCAGCCCAGCGTTGTCACCGAACATATTTGCATAGTCAGCCGTTCCGTTTCAGCCCAGGATGAGAGAAGATTTGCCGCATCCCTGTTCGATGTGATTGTCGGCGACGACGTCGGCTCGCGATTCTTCTGGGCGATCGTTGACCCGGCCATCGCCGAGACCGCCGCTATGCAATACTCGCCGATGGATGGCACTGGCGCATTCTACAGCTACATCCGCTGCAACAGGGAAAACGCCGCAAAGGCACTGGATATCGTCTCAAAAATCTTCGATGACCTCGCTCGAACCGGCGTAACCGAAGACGAGCTGCGAAAGGCCCGCAACAAGGTCCTCAGCGCACTGGTCCTCAAGAATGAGCTGCCGATGGGTCGGCTGGTCGATTTGGGCGCAAACTGGCTTTACCTCGGT
>CAYGVZ010000061.1:8811-11839 GCA_964353475.1 uncultured Pirellulales bacterium
TACCTCGGTCAGTACCGCTCGATTGAACAGGACGTCGCCGCCGTCAAGGCCGTTACCGTCAGCGACATCAATTCGCTCATAGAGGATTTTGACCTCCGCCGCTTCACACAGTTCTCCATCGGCCCGGCGAAGTCAATATGATATTTAGCCCCCGGTTTTACCGGGGGTTCAATTCCCAAAAAATCGTGAGTAATTCCCCCGTTGTGCGCATAATATCTAATAGAAACTGGCGCTGGTTTAAGGGTATCGGGGAAAGTGGAACAGCCGGAAAATCGACAAAACGCGATTGGCTTTGCCGCAGGTGATGCTGAAATCTGGCGAGAACTCCTGCGGGTGCAGATACCGCGGTTATACGCCCTGTTTCTCAATCGCCGGCCGAATCCGTCACTGGCCGAGGAACTGGTGCAGACAACCGTTTTCGATGCGGTGCGGGGACTAAGCAGCTATGACCCGGCTCGCGGCAACCCCGAAGAATGGCTCTTTGGCATAGCACATAACAACATTCGTCTTGAGATAAGAAAGCGGGCGGCCCGGCCATCCATCGACGGCGACATCAGCGCATACTTAGACCTGATTGACGCCTCGGAACTGCCGGACGAGGTCCTCGAAAGGGCCGAAACAACCGAACTTGTCCGAACCGCTCTGGACCGGCTCGATGAAAAAGAACGCAGGGTCCTGACGGCCAAATACATTCAGGACCTTTCCGCTCGCCAAATCTCCGAGCAGTTATCAATTACCGAAAAGGCCGTGCACGACCTGTTGTATCGAGCGAGAATTTCACTTCGCGACGAGCTTAGGCGTACCGCATCTTCCGGCAAAGAGGAACCTTACAATGGAACCTGAAAAAGACAATCTGGAAAAGAATATCGAACGGCTTGTAAAATCAGCCGCGGATTTTCATCAGCCCAGCAAGGCATTCATCGACTTGCTTAGCGAAAAAGCGATAGCCGAGCTTGGCAAGCAGAAGGGCAGCTGCTCGGGGCAGCGGCCGGATATGGTTTTCACCGCAAGAAAATTGCTTGCTTACGCTGCTTCTATCGTTGTCGCCTGTGGCCTGTTTGCCACCGTGATGATGCTGCAAAGCAGCCGGGAAAAGACACATTCTGTTGCAAATTCTGTGAGGGTGGGCGAAGGTGTTTTGGAGACCGCCTCAAAAAGCGAGATATCCCAGCCACCACTATCTCCGCCTGCGCAGCCCTCGGCGCCGAAGCCGGCTGAGATTGAGTATGTTGCGCGTGATATAAAAGGTATTGCAGTTGCACCTTCTGCAGATGCTGAAACGCCGGGTAAACAGGCCGAACTGCTCTCCCGGCACGAGGTTGATGAGCAGACCAAAGAAGAACTCCTGGCAAGGCAGATTTCTGCGCCTGGACAGCCGCCGGGAAAGGAAAGAAAGATGTCCGTGCTGGTCAAAACGAACGAAAAGGCAAAGGCATTGGATTATTTTCAACCACCCAGCAAAGAAATGAAGATGGCGGACTCGTCCGTTGTTCGCTTGGGGGATGCAGTCGTGCCTCTTGCCGCAGGGCAGGCAGGACTTGTACCTCTGCAAATTACCCTGCCCAAACCGACGTTCGTGGGCACCCCCGCATCCTTCGCAGGCGTGACCAATATCGAGAAGCCCCGGCAGGGTCCTCGACCGCCCTTTCTGGCACCGGCGGGTATTGTGAACGTGGCGCTCAGAAAGCCCGTTACAGCCAGCGACAACTTCCCGATTATTGGCTCGCTGGATTTGATTGCCGACGGCGACAAGGAGGCAGCGGAGGGCAGTTGCGTTGAACTTGCCCCCGGCCTTCAGTATGTTACCATCGACCTCGGCGCCGCAAATGACATATACGCCGTTGTCGTCTGGCACTATCATAAGATGGCGAGGGTTTATTTTGATGTGATAGTGCAGGTTGCCGACGACCCCAATTTTACTGTCAACGTCCGTACACTGTTCAACAATGATATTGACAACTCCGCCGGCCTGGGCGTCGGCAACGACCTCAATTATATCGAGACCTTTGAAGGCAAACTCATCGACGCCAAAGGTATCCGCGCCAGGTACGTTCGCCTGTACAGCAACGGCAGCAGCAGCAACGATATGAACAATTACATCGAGGTCGAGGTTTATGGCCTGCCCGCATCCGACAAGGCGCAATCCAACCTGACGCAGCTCGATATCAAACTGCCAAAGCCGGCGTTTGTCGGGACTCCAACGAGTTGTTTTTCGATGTCAGACGCGGACAGGCGTCTGCAGGTTTGTGATAGTGAGTCCCCGCATTTGGGAGTGGCACTCAAAGCGGGCGCCCCCTGCGACAATCTCCAGGTTATGCACTATCCGAGGTGTGCGCCGCAGCAGTCGTGGCGGTATCACCCGCCCGTGTGTCCCCCGATGCCGCCTTTGCAGTATCCGCCTGCTCACGGCGGAACACAACCGCCAAACGGCGAAGACGCCGATGCAATGTTCTTCCAGAACTACGGCGTCAATCCCTTTGTGGATACCGAGGACGACCACCTCTCAACCTTTGCAATTGATGTTGACACCGGAAGTTATACCGTCGCTCGCGGCTATTTGCTCGATGGGCATCTCCCGCCCAACGATGCCGTCCGCGTCGAGGAGTTCGTCAATTATTTCAAGTACGACTACGCGCCGCCGCGGGAAGATGACTTTGCCGTTTATGCCGAGGCCGCGCCGTGGCCGTTTGATTCGTCGCGCAAGGGAAGCTGTCTCTTGCGAATCGGACTTAAGGCCAGAGAAATTTGTGAGGAAGACCGCAGACCAGCCATTCTCACGTTTGTGATTGACGTCTCCGGCTCAATGGGCCGCGAGGACCGGCTCGGTCTGGTCAAGAAAGCCCTGCGAATGCTCATTGACCAGCTCAGGCCGGAGGACAAAGTCGGCATAGCCGTCTATGGCAGCCGCGGACGCATCCTGATGGAGCACAAGGGACTTGACCGCAAGTACGAAATCCTGTCGGCAATCGAATCGCTGTCGCCCGGCGGCTCCACTTATGCGGAAGAGGGCATCCGCATCGGTTATGAA
>CAYGVZ010000062.1:0-11774 GCA_964353475.1 uncultured Pirellulales bacterium
GTCGCCGGTCAGGTAGTACACGTCGTCATCGCCGGCCCCACGGTGGAAGACGGCTTCTATTACGATATCGACCTTGATGAACCCATTCGGCCGGGCGACTTCGAGCGCATCGAAGACAGGATGGGGCAGATTATCAGGGCGGACCTGCCGTTTGTCCGCCGCGAGATGAGCAGGGCGGAGGCGCTGACCAAACTCGCCGCCGACAGGTATAAGATGGATAACGTCAATCGCGCCCAGGGCGACGTCATCAGTTTTTATTCAACCGGCGATACGTTTGAAGACCTGTGCCGCGGGCCGCACCTGCCGAACACGGGCAGGATGGGCGCTTTCAAGATTATGTCGGTTGCAGGCGCATACTGGCACGGCGACCCTACGCAGAAGATGCTGCAGAGGGTTTATGGCACGGCCTGGCGAAACAAGAAGGAGCTTGACGACTACCTGATGCGCCTCGAAGAAGCCAGGAGGCGGGACCATCGCGTCCTGGGCAGGCAGCTCGATTTGTTCAGTTTCAACGAAGCCGGCCCCGGCTTTGCCTTTATGCATCCCAGGGGGATGATTATCTGGAACAGCATCGTTGATTTCTGGCGGGGCGTTCACACAAGGTACAATTATCAGGAAATCAAGACGCCTATTATCCTTAATGAAGAGTTATGGCATCGCAGCGGGCACTGGGACAACTACAAAGAGAATATGTATTTTACGCGGTTTGATGACGCGTGGTACGCGATAAAACCGATGAACTGCCCGGGGGGTTGTCTGGTTTACAATACCCGCAAACACTCGTATCGTGAGTTTCCGCTGCGGGTGGCGGAGCTGGGCCTGGTTCATCGTCACGAGGCGAGCGGGGTGATGCACGGGCTGTTCAGGGTAAGACAATTCACCCAGGATGACGCGCACATCTTCTGCACGCCCGAGCAGATAGAGCCGGAGATAATCGGTGTTATAGAGCTGACCTTTGAGATTTACCGCGCTTTCGGCTTTGAGGAGTTTCACATCGAGCTATCGACCAAACCCGAGAAGCATATCGGGTCGGATGAAATATGGGAGCAAGCCACGGGCGCCCTTAAACAGGCCCTTGCGCACAAGAATATCCAGTACAAGGTCAACGAAGGAGATGGGGCGTTTTACGGGCCTAAAATTGATTTTCATATAAAGGATTGTCTCGGACGGTCGTGGCAGCTTGGGACGATTCAGCTTGACTTTTCGATGCCGCAGCGATTCGGACTTGTTTATACGGACAGGGACAATACCGAGAAGACGCCGGTTATGATTCACCGCGCGGTGCTCGGCTCATTTGAACGGTTCATCGGCATTATCATCGAGCATTTCGCCGGGGAAATGCCGCTGTGGCTGGCGCCGGAACAGGTACGAGTGCTGCCCATCAGCGAGAAGACCAACGACTACGCGAAGAAGGTTGCCAGCCGGCTGCGGTCGGAGAATATTCGCGTGGCGGCGGACCTGAGCGACGAGAAAATAAACTCCAAGATAGCGTCCGCGCACACGGAGAAACTGCCGTACATGCTGGTGGTCGGGCCCAGAGAGGTGCAGGGCGGCACGGTCAACGTGCGTACCAGGGGAAGCAGGGAGACGAAAAGCGTCTCGCTGGATGATTTTGTCGGCGCGGCCAAGCGTAAAATCGGGGAAAAGCAGATAGTCCTGGCTTTGTGATGCCGGGGTAATTATTTGTGGTCGGACGGCAAAGGGGGCCGTTCGCGGGACGAACAAGACCTTTTTAAGAAAGGAAAGGTGGTGCACAATTAAGCCAAAAGGTTTGAGGGTAAATGGGGGGATTCGGGTCGAGCGTGTTCGGCTGGTGGATGAATCCAACAATCAGGTCGGGATAGTCGATGCAACTACGGCGATGGACAGGGCTCGGCAGGTGGGGCTGGACTTGGTGGAGGTTTCGCCGAGTAGCGACCCGCCTGTATGCCGGATAATGGATTATGGCAAATGGCTCTACGAACAGAAGAGAAAGACACGCGAGGCCAGGAAGAAAAGCCACCATACTGCCACGCTCAAGGAACTGCGAATCCGCCCGGAGACGGACCCGCACGACCTTGAAATCAAGGTGAAGCACGCCCGCGAATTCTTCGAAAAAGGGCACAAGGTCCAGTTTTCGCTTATGTTCCGGGGTCGGCAGATGATGCACCGGGACAAAGGGTATGAGCTTCTGGCCAAGATTACGGATTCGCTGGCGGACGTAGCGAAGGTGGATAATCCGAGCACGCTTGCCGGCCGGCGAATGATACTGGTACTTGTCCCCAACAAATAGACCGGCAGCAAAGGCAAACACGATGCCTGTGCAGCCGCCGGCAGCGCCGGGACCGCGGGTCTGTTTTTTAAGACACGGAGGCGGATTTGGTCTTGACGGCGGTGGGGGGATTGGATATTGTATCGGGCTTCATTACGGGGCCGCGGGTGCGGATGCTCAGGCGTGTTTTTGTCAGGGAAAGTTGTTTATGCCAAAACAGAAGACCCACAAAGGGTTGAAGAAGAGATTCAAGGTGACCGCAAGGGGCAAGGTCAAGTGCGGACATTCATATCGGAGCCACCTTATGCGGTCGAAGAATGCAAAACGGCGCAGGCGTACGTCCGGTACGATAGTTATCAGCGAGGTGTTCGCCAAGAAACTCCGTGACGAGATTCGCGGCTGAGGACGACCCTGCGTCGGACGAGCATAATTGAAACAGACGTTATTTAAACAAGGGCTTGCTTCTCGGCCGAGGCGATGTCCGGCGAGTAGCCGGGCGAAGCGCCTGCAAATCAGCTGCCGCCAGCAGCCCGTAAAATTCAGGTAGTCAATAAAGGAAAGCTGATATGCCAAGAGCCAGAAAAGGCGCTGCAACCCGCCGCGCCAGAAAACGGGTACTCAAGAGGGCCAGGGGGCATCGCGGTGCGAGCGGCAGACATTATCGACTCGCTAAAGAGGCACTGGTTAGGTCGGCCGTTTATGCCCGCGTCGGGCGGCGGCTGCGCAAGCGTAACTTCCGTCGGCTTTGGGTGTTGCGGCTCAGCGCCGCCTGCAGGCAGCGGGGCGTTAGGTACAGCGAGTTCATCAACGGTCTGAAAAGAGCCAAAATCCTGCTGAATCGCAAGATGCTCAGCGAGATAGCGATAGCGGATCCCGCCGGTTTCGATGTGCTGCTAAACGCCGCTAAGGCCGCTTTGGCCTGAAAGTCGCATCGGGTGGTTTGGCCCGAGCGGTGCGGCGGCAACCGGCGGCGATTCCCGGCGTTTTCCGGGTGAAGAATGCTCCAACAATTTGAACAAATAGGCGCAGATGCGATGGCGAAGCTCAAGGAGGCGGCGGACCTGTCGGCGCTGGAGAATTTCCGTCTCAAATATCTGAGCCGCAAGGGTGTCATTATGCAGATGCTCAGTCAGCTCGGTGGTTTTCCTGCTGACCAGAGACCTGCTGCGGGCCAGTTAGCCAACAAAATCAAGAAGGACGTCAGCGAGGCGTTCGAGCGTCTCAAGGCCGCCCTTACCGAGGCCGAGCGCACAAAAAAACAGCAGTTTGTTGACGTAACGCTGCCCGGCGTCAGGCCGCTGGTGGGCAGGCCCCACGTCATCACGCAGACAATCAATGAGCTTCTCGATATCTTCGGGCGGATGGGTTTTTCCGTCGCATACGGGCCGGAGGTCGAGGATGAGTGGCACAATTTTGTCGCCCTGAATATCCCGCCTGAGCATCCCGCCCGCGACCCTGCCGACAATTTCTATATCGACGACGATATGCTCCTGCGGAGCCAGACATCGACGATTCAGATTCGCGTGATGGAAAGGCAAAAGCCGCCGATTCGCGTAGTCGCGCCCGGGCGCGTCTATCGGCCTGACACGGTCGATGCGACGCATATGTTTATGTTTCACCAGTTGGAGGCGCTGGTGGTCGATGAGGGCGTTACTATGGTCGATATGAAGACCACCATAGACCAGTTCATCCGCGTTTTTCTCGGTCCCGACGCCAAATGGCGGTTCAGGCCAAGCTTCTTCCCGTTCACCGAGCCGAGCGCTGAGGTGGATTTGCTGCTTACCGACAAGGGCGGCAAAGAAACGTGGGTCGAAATGGGCGGCTGCGGTATGGTTGACCCGAATGTTTTCGACGCGGTCGGCATCGACAGCGAGAAATATACCGGCTGGGCCTTTGGCTTCGGCATCGAACGATTGGCTATGCGCAAATACGGCATAACTGACATCCGCCTGCTTTTCGAAAACGACCTGCGTTTTCTCGCCCAGTTCTGAGCGCTGCAGGGCCGGCCGCATCGTTTTCCGGCAGGTTGCGGCAATCACTTCATCGGCTTCGGCCGCAACGTCAGGAATCCTCCTTCAGCGGTTAAACGATTTGCAGGTTGGGCGGGACGAAGGTACAATAGCCGTAGTGCCGACGCGGAGGTGAGCGGCGTCTGGTGGCGCTCCTGGTCTTCAAAACCAGCGCGGGGCCGAGAAGGTCTTGGGTGGGTTCGATTCCCATTCGCCTCCGCCATTTTCAAACAACGGCCTTTTGCTCAAGGCGGCAGCGGCGATTTTGCCGATATACTCGGTGAGTGGAAACAATGGCGTTGAGATACAGAACCATTCTGCTGTCATCGGCTTTGATACTGCTCGCAGTAGGGCTGTGCGCCTACGGCCTGTGTATCAATTCAATGAAGGTGCTTCCGCAGCAGAAAGGCGAGGCGGTAATCACATACGAGCCGGCCATAATCAGGGAAGTTACCTTCGGAGGAATTGCGAGGGACCAGCAGGGGGCGCTGAGGAAGACATACAGCGGCAAGGCGCCGTCATTTTGTCCTACCTGAAGGAGCTGAACCATAACGCCATGGTGTCCATGGTCAAATCCAAACTGAACGCTCTGGCGGCAAAACTGTTGCCGCAGCGAATGTGGATTCAATCCTTTTTCCTGCTCGTCTGGCTCGACCCGTTTGCCGCGCGCCTGCACACAATCTGCGGTCCCGTCTTCCACTGCCACTCCTGCCCGCTGGCGCTGTTCGCCTGTCCCGTGGGCGTAATTGCTCAGTTTTCGTCCCTTCACCTGTTTCCCTTTTTTGCAGTCGGGATACTGGTTCTGACAGGCGCATTGCTTGGTTCACTCCTGTGCGGCTGGGCCTGCCCGTTTGGTTTTATCCAGGACCTTGCTGCAAAAGTCCCGCTGCCGAAATTCAACCTGCCAAAATGGTCGGGCTATCTGCGATATGCGGTTCTTATCGGTACGGTGCTGCTGATTCCCTATTTTCTGGGACAGGACAATCCGCTTTTTATTTGTCGAGTTTGCCCTGCGGGCGGCCTTGAAAGTGCGGTGCCGATGATGGCCCAGCAGGTCCTTGCAGGTGACAGTGTTAGCTGGATAAACCAGATTAAGCTGGCTGTGATTATCGCTTTTTTACTCGCCGTTTTCTTTATCAGGCGTCCCTGGTGCCGTTTGCTGTGCCCCTTAGGCGCCGTCCTTGCGATATTCAACCGGCTTTCGCTGATTTGCCTGCGGCTGTCAAAGGACAAGTGCACGGTCTGCGGCCGGTGCCATAAGCTCTGCGAATACGGTATCGACCCCGAGAAGACCCCCAACGACCTGACCTGCATTCGCTGTCTCGAATGCACGCGCTGCCGAACGGGCGCACTAACTGTGGGGACATCATTGATGCGGAACAGCGCTTGAGCGATGCCGCGGTTAATTACTTTGGCAGGAACTTATCTATTTTTTCGGTCAGCTCGCTGAGGGCAAAGCCCTCTTCCTTGACGATGCCGTCTTTATACGCCAGGATGAGCCAGGGGAATCCGCCGACGCCCCATTCGAGGCGAACCTTTTCCTCGTTTGCCTGCACGATGCCCACGGGGAATGTTATCTGCGATTGCGACAGCCAGTTGCGCAGTTCGCTTTCATCGACCTTTGAGGCATGAATGCCGATAACGGCGACCCCTTTCTGCTCCAGTTCCTCTTTCATCGTCGCCAACTGTTTTATGAAGTGGCGCGACGACCTTGCGGTCATATCCCAGAAGCAGACGAGCACCATCTTGTCATTGAGGTCGGGTACATCGAGGATGATGTTCGGGTCGTTGAGTGAGGGCAGGCGCTTGCCGACCAGCGACGGCAGTGCCGGAACCGCTTCGCTGCTATATCCCTCGGATGCTATTACCACCTTGGCGTCCTGAGCGCCGCCCTGTGTTCTTGCGGAGCCGTACATAAAACGATTTTCGACGCGCAGATTGGCGTTTACGTAAAGGTCGCCTCCGCAGACCTTGTCGAGGTTGAATTTGCCGTCCTTATCGGTTTTTGTTACGAGGTTGTCGGGCTGCTGCCCGCCGGAAGCATACACCTGGACATCTGCGACCGGGTTATCATTAACGTCAACCACGATTCCCGACACGGACATATCGGCAAGGACGAGGGCAAATGTACCGAGGTCGAGGCGGAAATTCTCGGCGTTATCTGCGACTGCCTCAAGCTGCTTTTTGCCGTAGCCGGCAGCTTTGGCGGTTACCAAGTATTGCTGGCCGGGGGGTATTGCCTTGGCCTCGAATCGGCCGTCTGCGTCCGCTGGCACGCCCTTGTCGCCGATGTCAGCATACATACGCTCCGTCCGCAACATAACGGATGCCGTGGCGCTCTTGATGGGTTTATCGTTAAGGTCAACCACCTGTCCCGTGAAGGTAACCCCGTGCGACAAACGGATATTCAGATTGTTGTTGTCCCCTTCGAGTGGTATGACGGCGGCGAGATTTCTTTTCTCGTGCCGGACTACGAGCAGCGGAGTCATCTGCTCCGGCCACATCCGACTTTGCCATTCCACCTCAAACCTGCCTTTCGCATCGGTCGTTTTCTGTGCCCCGGGGCCATACCTGGGGAACATGGCAACCTTGGCTCCCGAGAGGATTTCCCCCTGGTCGTCGCGCACAACTCCCCTTACCCTGGGGATTGCCTGCAATTCGATTTCAATCCGGGTCGTATTGCCGTCCTCAACTGCGGCGGGGCGCTCCAAACTGCGGGATGTATATCCCTCAGCAGCGGTGGAAACAGTATATTCGCCCGCAACCAGCCGAAACCGTGCGACGCCCTCTTTATCGGCTGAGGCGCTAAAATAATTTCTTTTCGCTTGCTGCGAGACGCCAACACGTGCTTTATCCAGGGGTTTTTTGGTAGCGGAGTCGATTACTGGAATTTCGAGGACGCCGCCTTTGGCAACCTCTATAGTTACTCCGCTCTTTGTCCGGCCTGCTTCAACTTCCACTTCCACCGGCTCAGCCCCGGCGGCCCACTCGCCGAGTTTGTCCCTCGGCGAGACAATCTCCAATGCATATTTGCCCGCGGCCAGGGAATCTATCCTGAATGTACCGTCGGATTGAGTTGTAATCGGCTTGAGGTCTAATCTCCGTTGTTGCCCCGACGTTATCCTGACGCCGCCGGCGGCGGCGCCCGTTCTTTTCTCAACTACCTTTCCCTCGATAATTGCCTCTTTTTTTGCTGTCAATCGATAGCCCGTCAGCCCGGCTATGTAGTGAAGATTCTGCATTCCCTGCCCGGACGGCTCAAGTGTAGCGAATGTCGCCAGGCCGGGCTTCTTGACCATAAGCTCTGCAGCAGCCCCGGCGGGAAGCCGACCAAACGAGAATCTCCCTTCGCTGTCGGTCTTTGTGACCCACATACCGAGGTCGCGGACAGCCCCGATGTATTGCCGTGCTGCTGCTTCTTTTTCCCCTCTTACCATTACCTGTATACTGACCTCGGCGTCAGGGACGGGGCTGTTCTGGTCATCCACCACAATGCCAGCCAGTTCCTTTGGCTCGGTCAGCTCGATGTCAACCTGTTTATCTTCGTTCATCGGCGCCCAGGTTGCCCAGCCGACGGCCAGGCCCGGCTTATCGGCCAGTACGATGCTCTGTCTGTATTCAGTATTGTCAAATTCCACACTGAACGCAAATTCGCCGTCTGCCCTGGTGGTACGCTCGCCAATCAAATCGTACTTCACGGCCTCCGCCTCTTTGTCGTAGCCGAGCCGATATAGCTTCACGCGAACAGCCGCTGTCGGCTTGCCGTTTGGGTCCACGACCTTGCCGCTGCACGTCGCCTTGCGGGTTTCCTTCGCAAGTGAAAATGCCGCAAAGGCGGTTACACACAATAGAACGACAGCAAGCGTTTTTCTTGCGCTCATACTCCGCTCCTTCATAATTATCAACCGGTCTAATACTCGCCGATTTAGTTGGTTATGCCGTACCTGCAGGTCTGCTTCGCCTCACAATCGCCACCGCTGCCACCACAACTGCAAAAATCACCAGTACCGGCACGATAGCTGACTTTCCTCCGCCAGTTGCCTCGGAGATTGCGACCTGTGGCGCAGGCGCAAAGTAAATCTTTGGCTCGCCTGCCGCACCTGCGAGTATCGGCTCTTTTCCTGAATAGACCTCCATAATCTGTTTGGCATCCATCGCATCGCTATAGATGCGGACATCGTCTATCAGCCCCTTGAAGAATCGCCCCCGTGCGGCGAGGTTTTCGCCGATAGAGACGTTATAGTCATTGACGCCGATGCCTCCCCGCCAGGGTCGGGTGGAATCGCGTTTGCCGTCAACGTATATTGTCATTGCATTGCCGTCATAAACAGCGGCGATGTGATGCCACTGGTCGGTGGGGATATCAGCGGTGCCTTTCATAAAGACGGACTGCGAATGGTTGACGGAAAAGTAGGGTGCTGTAGTTGAATCCGAGGCGGACAATAGCCAGGAATCACCCTTTGCGATGATAGTCGCCCAGTTGTGTTCGGCCGGCTTTATACTGACCCAGCAGGCGATTGTTGCCTCATTCGTGAGGTCGAAGGCGTTTTCATCGGCGATTTCAACGTAATCACCGTCTCCGTCGAGTTCGATTGCGCCGCCGAGTTTGCCGCCGGCGATTTGCCAGACGCAATTGCCATGCAGGGCGCCGTTGTGATTGTTGCCGCTGCTGTCGTGCGCAACAGAGCCGTCGTTCTCATCGAATTTCCACCACCCGACAATGCCGCCCGTGGCAAACGACCAGATGTCGCCTGTCACCTTTTCACCACCGGCCTGTACCTCATCGACCCTCCAGAAGTATGTGGTATTTACCGCCAGCCCGGAGAGTGTGGCCTTCATATAGGCGATGCCTTTTTCTTTGCCTAAAAGTTTAAGCTCGTTTGGGCTGGTACCGAGATACACCTCGTGCGCCACGGCGGATGCACCGGGCGCCCAGCCGAGCGTTACTTTGCCTACGCCGGCGCTGACGCCATTGGCTGGCAGGGGTCTGCCTGCCTTTTCGCCTCTCGGTTTGTAGAACTGCACCTCGCTTAAGCCGACATATTCTTTGCCGTCGAAACCGGCAAGGTCGTCAAAGCGTATTTTTGCGGTCTCCACGCCCCCGATTTCGACAACGGTCGGGTCATCATACTGCAGGGCAGCCGTCGCCATATCGAACTCGGCGTCATCGAGGATTTTCTTCCAGCCGTCGGGCTGCGTCCAGATGGATACATCGGCCTTGCGCACGCCGCGTTCGGGTGCGGAGGTATCATTGTAGTTCCAGATGAGAATTGTCCCCACTTTGCGGACGGCGCCGAAATCGAACTCAATCCACCCGCTCGTCTGGTTTGCTTCGCTCAGCCACATACAATCAAGCCAGTTGTTGTGTTCGAACAGACCGTCGCTGTTTCTGTCTGCAAGCCCGCTGCCGTTCACGATATTGGCTATGTTGCCGTTATGGTGTGTGCTTGAGGCCCGGGCGGTGAGGGGAGTAACCATCTCGCCCGCCAGGATGGGTGAACGCAGCATCGGCTTGACCCTGAGCGTCCCGGTGCGGTCTTCGATTTTGAACGGCCCTGCAATTTCAACCGAAGCAAAAACCGGCTCTGTGAATTTTTTTGGCCCTCGCCACGAGAGCGAACAGGTGCCGCCTCAGCCATAGGCGAAGGAGTAGACCTGGTCGTATGTCCCGTCCTTGCTCCTGATGTGCAGTTTGGGCGGGTCTGCACGTTTGCCGTTGCGCAAGACCTCTATGTTGCCGGTCATCTCGCCAGCCAGCTTCTGCCGGAATGAGTACTGGTCCTGCTGTTTGTAAAGTTCGAGGGTCGAGATTATCGGTTCGCCCACTGCAAGAGACGTTGTCTGGTCCTGTGTTATCTTGAACAGCCCCTCGTCGCTGCTGTTGCTGCCTTTAAGCTGCCAGGTGTTGCCTTTTTCATCCTTTCGCTCGATTGTCCAGTGGTGGACGCGGTGCTCGCCTGTCGGCAGCTTACCGACGCCTTTCTCGATGGATACCGCAATCTGCCCCATCCTGCCGCCTGCCGTAAGCTCAGTGATTGTCTCGGGGACTTTTATGCTGCCGCAGGCGATGTCTTTGGTCGGCCTTATGCGGACGTATGCTCCGTCGCGGGCGACGTCCAGCTCGTAGAGTTTGCCGTCGATTTGTACGAAGTCGCCGACCAGAACCGGCTCTGTCTTGGCGTCCTTGTCGCCGATGCGAAGTCGGTCACATTCAAAAAACTTCATTGACTTATCATTGAATGTCCCGTTAGGCCAGTAGTCGATGAGTATGCAATGCTTAGAGACGCCGTCAACTTTGACATCGCCTTCGTACCAGCATCCGCCGCTGACATAAAGCTGGTCGCTGTTGTCTTCGTAGCGGGCGGCAGTAAAGTTCAGGTGGTAGCCGACAGGCCCATCTTCCCCATCCAGTATTACTTTGGCAGGGCTGAACCTTGTCTGGTATCTGTCGGTACTGCGTGCAACGAGGACAGTTTCATCCGCGAGATTGCCGTCACCGTCCAAATCCACATACAGCAGGTTATATGGTCCATATTTGGCGTTCCTGTCCAGCGCCAGGAGCACAGCGCCGTTTTTTGCCATCGGGCTTCGCCAGCGTCCGAACATTGGCTGTTTGCTCTTAAACGCGGGAAGTTCCGCACCGGCCGGTTTGTCCTGTTTAATCTCAATGAACATAGAGACCGAACCGCCGGTAACTCTTGCGATGTCCTGCCCGAAGCGGTATTGAAGCCACTGCTCGTCCTGCGCCGCGGCTGATGAACCGATTAGAAACAAGGCGGCTGTGGCACACAAAATTAAACGTCTCCCGCGCATTGATATACCCTCACACAATATCCGCAAAACCCGGCACTGTTATTGCGTTTTCAATCAACGCTATTACTCTAAATCGTAAGACGATGCGGTTCAAGAGTAATTTTTCGATTATGAGGCAGCCGGCCCCTGTGGCGGACTATCCTCTTGTGTCGGAATTTCGCGTGCCTGCGGGGACTGGATGCGCAGACACGCATAGAGCCGCTTCCTGAACAGGCCGTTGGATAATGCCAGGATGACGTAGGGGACATTTATTATGAAGACGATGCCTCCGAATGTGACCCCGTAGATACAGATGACAAGCAGAAGAAGCAAGATGCTGATTCCTATTCCTCTGCTGACCAGCGCCAATATTACTCCCGCTGATATCATCGCAGCCATAGAAGATATGATGCAGCCGACGGCCAGCCAGATTACAAAACGCGCCTTGCTGTATTTCCTGCGGCATCGGCGAACAGCGATAGTGTAACCGCCAAGCGTTGTAGCCGACAGCACGATGGAGAACACGGCCATCCCTAATGTGGTTTGTGAGAATGTCCCCCCGCACAGGGACAGGTACGCAAGTGCGCCCATGACAAGCAGAATGGCTGCTGAGATGAAGAACAGACGGATTCCACTGTGGGCTGGTGTATGCAGAGACAGCAGGACCACGGCCAGGGCGAAGGAAAGCGAGTCAAACACCATACGCAGCATTTCGCCCTGCA
>CAYGVZ010000063.1:0-11655 GCA_964353475.1 uncultured Pirellulales bacterium
CTCTTGCGTCAAGTGGGACCCCTATGAGCTTCCAGAAGATTGCGTGGTTTTCAATTCATCGGTTTTGATCCCCCTCCCAGAAGCTAAGGACTTCGTCATTCAGAGCGAGAAAAAGGAAATCGCTGAACACACCAAAACTCTTACGCAAACCGAGTACATACAGTTTTTTTCTCGGTGCCTCGAATCTTTGAAGAAACGGTTGCCGCGGGAGTATGTGACTCCTTCGGCAAAATCCTACTACCAAATTCCGACAGGTTTAAGTGGAGTGCATTTTGAGTGGGGCTTCCATGGCCGTCCCCGTTCGAGTTTCGGAGTTGAATTGCATTTCGAGAAAGGAAATAAGGAACAGAACCAAACCCTTATTTCGGCGTGTGCCCAACGCAAAGACCTCCTTGAAACCAAAATCGGAGAACCTGTTGTTATTCAGAAGGAATGGGGCAAGACGTGGGCACGTGTGTATGTCGAGAAGCAGCAGGGCACAATTACAGACGATCTCGAGGAGTGGGCTGTCGAGAAGATGCACATTCTTATTCAGGTTCTGCAAACGGAACTAGACAGGATAAAAAAGAGCTAACAAGTCGCTCCACCGGACGGTGCTTCGCGCGCCCCTTAGCTCTCACGTTCGGCGGTAGAGGTGTCGATAGAGAAATATGAAAAGACCGCTATGCAATGGTCTCAGGATTTACCGGCAACACGGCTAACTTTCACCACCAAGACGCAAAGACACCAAGAATTGTAAATAGGAAATCAGTGCTTGCCCGCCGTTCTTTTGGCGGGTTAATCAGTGTCTATTATATCTGTTTCTCTGTGCCCTCTGTGTCCTCGGTGGCTACAAAAATCCCCCCTCGGGGTGGCTGGCGCCACGTGCTAATTCGTGGTTAAATGTTAGACAATCAGCATTGCGTCGCCGTAGGAGTAGAAGCGGTAACGTTTGTCAATCGCATAACGATAAACTGCCATAATCCGCTCAAGGCCGGCAAAAGCCGCGACAAGAGCAAGCAGAGTTGACTTGGGCAGATGAAAATTTGTCACCATTGCATCGACTACTTTGAACTTATACCCCGGCGTAATAAACAATCTTGTTGAGCCGGCCATCGGCTGAACCTGTGAGCCAGCCGCCGCCGACTCAAGGGCGCGCACCGATGTCGTGCCGACCGCGATTATCCTGCCGCCTTTTCGCCTCGCTTCGTTTACTACCGCGGCATTTACCTCGTCAATACTGAACCATTCCTGATGAATTTCGTGCTCTTCGAGCGTCTGCGCACTCACCGGCTTAAACGTCCCCTCGCCGACGTGGAGGGTCGTGTAAGCAAACAGGACGCCCTGTTTCTTTAGTTGCCCAATTAAGTTCTTTGTGAAATGCAGCCCGGCTGTCGGGGCGGCAATCGCACCGTCTTTGTTCGCATAGACGGTCTGGTATCGGGTCCTGTCCTTTCTTGCCTGGTGAATATCAGCATCTCGCTTGATATAGGGCGGCAAAGGCGGGAAGCCGATTTTCTCCAGCAATCTTGATGCGTCTCCCTGCACCTTCAATATGCACTTGCCGTCCGCCTTCTTTTGCTCAACTGTCGCATCGCAGAAGTCCCCGCCGTGAATGTCTTTCAGCATAATCCGCTCATCTAAGCGGACCTTGCCGGCGCCTTTTAGCAATACTTCCCAAACGCCCATCTGTGTTTGCTCCTGGAATAGCCCTTCGAGTTTTCCGCCGGTAAGCCGGCGGGCATAAAAGCGGGCAGGCAGCACCTTCGTGTCGTTGAGGACGAGGCAGTCGCCCCTTCGCAAGAACTCGCCGATACGGCCGAACCGCGTGTCAATAATTTCGCCGCCGGCACGACTGAAAACGAGGAGGCGCGAGGCGCTTCGCGCCCTGCTCGGCTGCTGCGCAATCAACCCCGCAGGCAGTTGGTAGTCCAGCTCACTTGTCCTCATACCGAAAAACTTATCAGACCTGCCGTCCCATGACAACGCCCTTTTGTACCGTTGCGCAGGTTCATTCGTATTATTCTTAGGAAATGTTGGACTTCGTGGCAAAGTCGCCCGGCTGCGCGGACGATACACACCGCGTAGCCCTGTTGTTGTTGATGATTTGTTGAGGTATGGCGATGGATTCGAAAGAGTATCTTGAACAAACGGCAATCTCGCTAACAGCGTTGGACAAAGGCGAGCTTAAGAGGCGCATCTGCAACTTCAGGGGCCGTTTTAAGCTTGACTTCACCGAGGATTATCTCAACAAGCTCAGCGTTGACCGGCTGAGACACATCCTCCTAGCCGCACTATTGACCACAAGAGTCAGGGCCTGAGTTGTTGCCCTGCCGCTCGAATATCCCTCTGCCTTTAGACACACGTATCCCGGTCTTTCAGCCCCCCTTGCCAGCTATGTGCAGCGGCGGAAATGCACCAATAAAAAAGCCGCAGTCATACATAACCGCGGCTTTCGTAAGTCAGTGGGAAAATATAGCACACTTATCAAAATCCACCAACTCACCGAAACCAAAACACATTAGAAGAAAAGAACTACTTTTACATTAGACATTATATACCCTGCCAGTGGTTTTGCAAGCACTTTTTGGCGATTTTTTCAAAAAATTTTGACGTTCCCAGCAACACCCAAAAAACCTCATTATTACGCTGAAAATCTTCATTTTCAGCGTAATAATGGGGCCAGGCGTCGCTTACGCTATGCCTGGCAGGCCCGGGTTTGTCCGCCAATGGGTTGCGCAAGATGGGGGCGACATCAGGCAGTTCTGCAGTAATTGTTTTTGTGGGGAGAGCCGAACAGAAGTGAGTGTAACAAGGTCGTGGAGAGGCGTTATTTCCGGGGCATTGCGGTCGCCTCGATTTCAAAGAGCAGGTCGTCCCTGCAGATGTCGCAGGCCGCAGTAATGCAAGGCCAGCCGAGTTCTTTTCTATAGCCGGCAAATGCCTTCTCCACCTCTGCCGTCTTGCAGTATGCCACCGCCTGGACAACATCCTCATCGCGGCAGTTCATATCCTTGAGGACCGCCCGGACGTTATCTATGGTCGCTTCTATCTGGCCGTTGATGTTGCCGATGTTGGTTGTCGCTCCGCTTGCATCAATGGAGGCAGTACCAGAGACAAACACGGTTTCGCCGGCAGGCGTTACGGCTCGTGATGCGCGAGAGAAGGCCGAGCCGTACTCGAGCGCACACTGCTGCTTACCCACTGCCGCCAGAAACTTGATGGAATCAGCCGGTTCGAGAACCGCAATCAAATCCATCCCGCAGGCCGGGCCTTCCGCGAGCGCCAGGCCGATACCGGTGCTTGCCGGCATCGACTGCCGCGTCCCCTTGCCTATCAGGCCTCGCTGCCCAAAAAAATCATTCCTTACCTTGTTGAAATCGCCATACCATGAGAGAATGTCCCCCAGCCACATCCAGGTCCGCGGCACGGAGAGGCAATCGGCGCCGAACTTTTTGAGAACGGTCTCTGCTTTCTCCAGCATCGTCCTTGCCTGTGCGACCGCTGAACCCGCGGGTTTTGCCGAAATTGCCGAGAGTGTGAGAAACGCACGACCATCTGCTTTGAAAACCCGGCCGCAGAGTCGGCCGTCGTGGCTTATGACCTGTGGTTTGTGCCCGCCGCAGACGGCGTGAACCTGCACGCCCAAGAGCGGGCCACTGAGGCCTTTTCTGCCAATCAACACAGCAGGCGGCACGCCATCCGAGATGTCCCCGTAGGCCTTTGAGCGAATCGCCGCCAGATTAGGCGTCGATGACGAGGCAAAAACGCGCTCCTGAAGTATCCGTGCCTTCCGCGCAACCAGCTCCTTGCGGATAGCAGAAAAGACATCTCTGGCCTGCTCCTCTAAAGTCGAAGCTGACTCGGGGCAGGCCGTAATGTAGATTTCGCCTGCCGGCGTCGATTCAACTGTTCGTATGTCTATGTTGACAGTCATACCGCTCTCGGTTATGGGTTATGTGAGACGTCCATGCCTGGGTAAAGGCCGATTAGCCAAAACTCCCTAAACGGTTTATTCTAACATATCGCCAACCCGAAGGCCAGCGTTAAGTCGAAAATCGATTCCTCAAAGGACCTGCAGTATGCGCCAGGGGCTAACACCAGCGATATTACAGGGCGTTTGCGGCAATCTCGTTCACTCTCGTATCTCGTACCGCTGCCCAGCGGCCGGTGCGACCTCTGCTTTTGGAGTAGCCATTGTGATGGGCATAACAACCGAAATTTCTGAGCCGCCGCGTACAACGCGGGCGAGCTTCTCGCCGGTGACGCGCACGGGCTCAACAATCAGTTCGGGCGTGTTGAAGGCCAACAGGCAGGATTCATAGAAGGTCGGGTCTTTTTGCGGAATAATCAGCGGCTTATGAAACTTGCCTGTGTCGTCAACATAGCTGACGTAGCAGCGTGTGAACGTGCCGTTGTCCCGCTTGCTGCTGAAGGCAACCCACCTGCTGTTGCTCGACCAGGTGTACCATGACTCGCTCTGGTCGCTGTTAATCTCCAGCCGACGGTAATCAAATCGCCCGGTATGCTGCGCCTCATTGAGGTCGAGCAGATATAAATCGTTGCCCGGCAGCCAGGCCGGAAAATAACCGCTGTCGGACATACCAAACAGCAGCCACCGGCCATCGGGACTGATTCGCGGTATTAAAGCGCTCTTGCCTGTCTGCTGCGCCGAGACAACCGTCTCAGGCGCTCCCCACTGGTCGTGCTCTATGTCGTAGCTGGCTCGCACGATATCATACTTGGCCTGGTCATACCGTTCGGGCGGCACCTTGTTTGCATCCGACCAGAGTTTCGGGGCGCTGGAAAAATACAGATAGCGGCCATCCGGCGACCAGCCGGGCCAGGTCTCCAGACGTGACTTGTCTGCCAATGCAGGTGATGTTTTCACAATCCCGGAATCAACAAAGTAGTAAACCAGCGCGGAATCCATATTCGCGGTGTCGCGCACCTCATTTCCGACGGTATGCCAGAACAATCGCATGTCGCCAATCGCATAGACCAGCAGCCGGCCGCTCGGATGCCACGATGTATAGCCGAATTTAGTCCCGAGCATTTTCACCAGCCCATTTTCGACCACCAGTGTATTGTTCATCCCATAAGCGGGGCTGCGAACACCCATTACCATTTTGTCGGCGCGGTTTCTACAGAACGTGTGGCAATTGACACAACCGCCCTTGAAATGCTCCGCGTCCAGAACAACCGACTCATCGAAATTGGACAAATTGCGCTGATATATACCGATATTCCCGCTTACCGAGATATGCGTCGGATGCATCTTCCTGTAAACAATGAAGCCGTCTATTTCTTCGGACGCAATCTGGTTCTTGATGGGTGCAAACCGCTGCCATTGACCGTCTGCGGCCTGAACAAACACCTCAAAATACAGTTCCTCTCCCCTGTTTCCATTCAGTAACCGGCGCCACGGCCTGGCCGGTATGACAATCTTCGGTGATTTGCCAAAAACTTCGATTGACTCGCCCTGTTTGGAATAAATCTTCGCCAGATAGCTGATGCCTCGCTCACGAACTGTAAAGTCCAACGGGGCGATATTCGGCGGAATCACCGTCTCGGAATAGTCGGGGTAAATCTTTGCTGCTCTTTCAACCGGGCGGCATTGGGTGATTGCGGGTTTTGACCGCCAGAGCGCGTCCGCCTGCCCGGCCGCTGCCAGGATGGAAAGAACAAATAATGTCACTCGCAGCGCTTGCCTCATCGCCCCTTTACCCCCGAAATCCCGTAACCAGCGTAAAACATATAGGTCTCGCCGAACTGCCTTGCCAGGTCCCTGAAGGCCGCCTGCTTATTGGCTCGATACATACCAAAATAAATCTGGCGAAATACCTCGAATCGCTGCCGGGTCTCCGCGCTGATTTGCCGTTTGCCTAAGTCAACGGTCTTGTTTCTGCTCGCCATATAGAGCAATATTGCCTCTTCATAGGCCCTCGGAATCTGCTGATAACCGAAATCATTCAGCCGACCCAGATTGCGGACGAACTCGTCAAGTTGTACGGTCAGCAGATAGTGCGCCATCAAATACTCAAATGCCATCTGGTTTTGTTTGTTCCTCTCCAGCGGGTCCGTAATGATATTAATGTTGAGGGCATCAAAACTGCGGTCTTTGTTGACCATTATGCTGCGAAGATGCTGCACCAGGTCATCACCCGGCAAGTTCGAGTCAATCTCAATCTTTTCAAGATAGCGGTTTGCCCAGTCGGCATCGAAGAAGGTCCTGCTCAGCGCGCCGAGATAAACCCTTGCTACTCCGATGTTGCCCTTAACCATATTGACTATGGCCAGCCGTCTGAGGATAAGTGGACGTTCGCCAAATGTATCAATGCACTGAATCAGCGAGTGCTCGGCGAGGTTTATCTGCCCCAGGTCGAGATAGATGTCGAAGCGTTTCCAGTCAGACACGAGTGCCTCTTTGGCGGTCAGCAGGAGCGATTGCGGATTTTGCGGCCAGCAGAACATATCGGAAGCCAGCAGGCCTTTATGATACAGCGCGCGGTTGACCACATGGTTGACCAGATACTGGCCTGGGTCGCGTTTTGCAGCCGTCAAAAGCTGGTCCCAGCGGCCCTCGCACGCCAGGTAGTCAATCGTCATCATTGATTTCTTCTTACCATCGCAGGTAAAGAAAGCGACCAGGCCGGCGCATACGAAAATGAGCACGTTGCCTGCGACGGCCCAGAGACGGCCGCCGGTTGCACGAGGCTTTGACGCCAACAGCCGCCACAGCCCCGCTACGGTCAAAATGGCCGGCGCAAATAGATAAAGAGCATAGACAACTGCCAGTATCTCTCTGCGGCCCTCGTAATAGACGGTTTCCCAATGGAAAGGCAGGCCGATTCCGTATGCATCCAGAATGCTGACGCCGAAAACCAGCACACCGAGCAGATACGGCAAAATAGCAGCCGACAGGCCGTACAGGATGGCGTTTTTCCACCGGCGGGCAAAAAGCAGCTCATAAACGAAACAGACCGCTGCAAAGACCAGATACGCACCGCCCGCAAGAACGTACACGACCAAAAGCATTGCAAGAAACATGGCGAAACGCAGCAATCCTGTGGCACGGGCTTCGAGCCCGTGAACACACGGCCAGGATGGCCGTGCCACGATGAGAAACAAATACGCCGCCATCAGGGCCGCGAGTACGGTCATTGCGGCTGGGAAGTGATACGTGTACTGGCCATAGAGGACGAGCAGGGCAAGGGCCGGAACAAAACGCAGCGACCGCAGGTTCAAACAGCCGACCGATTTAATAATGCCATCTGCGAACAGTGTTATTAACCACGCCTGCACCGTTACAACGAGTGCACCCGCCCAGCCGATGTTGAAGAACTGGGATAAGAAAGCAGACGAATACTCGCTCAGTCCGCCTGGGCGAGTCAGGAACGTCTCAAGAAACGGCCGTCCGCAATAAAATACCGGGAAATTTTCGATTAGCCCGCCGCCGTGGTAGAGCAGCCGCAGGTCAACAATCAGCCACAGGTAAAGGTAGAACGCGACAAAAAACAGGATATCGCAGGCCACCCCAATGTGTTCTTCCACCGACGATCTGTGAGCCGAATTGTACATTTACCCTCTAATACGCTATCAGACGCCCGGCTGGCACGAGAACGCTTCTGGTTACCGCCGCCGGCAACTGCACAGTGTATCCAATGTTCCGTCCCGATTCAATTCTCTCGTATGTGTTTAGCCAGTTGGAATTTCCTGGTGGCACGGCCATCTTGGCCGTGTTTTCACGGGCTGGAAGCCCGTGCCACATTAGGAATCTGCTAAATTGGTTGTCTGACTAAACACATACATTCTCTCTGGAAACAATCAAAACCTGCCCTGCTACTCGCGGGTCGTCGCGGGCTCGAGTGGTTGCTGGGCCCTGGGACTGGCGGACGTGAGCGGCATTCGTGTAAGCGACTGGCCTTGCGAACGAATGAGCTTGGCCAGGCCATCGCCCGTTACGGGGATGGGTTCTTTCACAAGCTCGGGCAACTGATACACCTTCATTGACGAATCATAGAAAGCGGGGTCTTTCTGAGGAAGGACAAAGGGCTTGTGTGCAAGGCCGTTTGAGTCAACATAGCTAAAATACGGTTTTGTGAAAATGCCATCGTCTCTCTTGCTGCTGAATACAATCCATCTGCTGTTGTTGGACCAGCTCTTCCAATAGTCCGCCTGGTCGCTGTTTATTTCCAGACGGTGATATTCAAAACGCCCCGTTTGTTCGGCTGCTTTCAAATCCGCTATATACAGGTCGCTGCTTGATTGAAAGCCCGCCCAGGCGCTGTAATCGCACATACAGAAAAGCAGCCACCGCCCATCCGGACTTATTCTGGGCAGGACTATACTCTTGCCGGTCTGTCCGGCTGAGAGGACGGTTTCCAGCTCGCCCCATTCATCACGGTCAATGTCATAACTTATCCTTACAAGGTCGCACTTGATGTCTTTGTAGTATTTCGCCAGGTCCGTCTCCGTGCTTGACCATCGTTTCGGCGCCCTGCAGAAATACAGGTATCTCCCGTCGGGCGACCAGGCGGGCCAGGTCTCAAGATATTCGGTGCTCGACAGCTTGGGGCAGGTTTTGACCGTTTTGGCATCGACAAGATAGTATCCAAGCGCCGAGTCGCGGTCCAGGGCGTCGCGGACTTCCTGTCTGGCGGTATGATAAAACAAACGGACGTCGTAGATTGCAAACGCAATCACTTTGCCGCTCGGGTGCCAGGCGGCGTGCCCCATTCCCTTTCCCGCAAACGGCGTCCGCGAATCAACGCTCGACGCCTTGCCGTCGTGAATCAGCAGCGTTCGCGGGCCGTTCAGCGTGCGAATCTGGATTAACATATTGTCCGGGTTGTTGCCGCAGAAGGTGTGACAACTGCCGCAGCCGGAGCCGAAAGACCTGTTATGCAGGATAAGCTCTTCCTTGTAACCCTCGATGCTGCGCTGATATATCCCCATATCCGTAATGATGTTATGCGCCGGCCGTATTTTTCTATACACCAGGTACGGGTCTATTTGCTCTTCAGCGATTCTGTTGACGAAGGTCTGGAATTGCTGCCATTGGCCGTTGCTCTCCTGTACGAAAACGTCAAATCGTAACTCGCGTCCCTTATTCCGATTCAGCAGCTCTCGCCACGGCTTTTCGGGGATAACTATTTTGCCCGACTTGCCGACGACATCTATCGGCTCCGCCGCGGCGGACTCGGCGGATATCCGCACAAGGTGACGTGCGCCCGGCTCTTCGATTAGGAAATTGAGCGGCGCGATATTTGGCGGGATGACTATCCCGCAATAGTCAGGACGAATTTTCGCGGGCCGCTCAACAGAAATGCACTGTCCAGCCGCGGGCACACCAGGTTGAAGGCCAAAAGCTGCAATACCCGCAATCGCCGGCACCACCGCCGCCAACAGCCATTTTTTACAGGCGCCTTTTTCGGAGTAACTGCTCATCTTTTTATTCTCGCGGCCCATTAACATAATAGAAGAAATAGGTGTCGCCATAATCCCGAGCCAGGTATGGATAGGCCGCCTCTTTGCCGCCATAGCGATTCAATGTCCCGAGGAAACCTGCGAGCCGGCGGCGCGACGAGTCGCCGATTTTGCGGCCGTGCAAATCAACTGTCTTTTTCTGCAAGTTCTCATACAGCAGAACCGCCTCTTCATAAGCCCTCGGTATCTGTGGGTAATCGAAATCATCCAGGCGGTCGAGATTCCGCACAAAATCCTCCAACTGTCCGGTCACCAGATGTAATGCCATCAGGTATTCGAAGGCCATCTTATTGTGCCTGTTCCTTGCAAGCAGCGCCAGCAAGCTGGCCTCGGGCGGCGCGCTTGTGCCGAAACCAAAGTCGCTTTCACCGCCGACCATAAACGTGCGAATTTGTTGAATCTGTTCGTCATTTGTCAGATTCGGGTCGGCGTCCAGTTGGGCCAGATACCCGCGCGCCCAGTCGGCCTCGAACAGCGTTCTTGTCAGGGCATTGAGGTAAACCCGCGCGACAGCGTTTCTGCCCTTGACCATATTAACCAGCGCAACACGCTTGAGTATCGCAGGGCGGTCCCCGAATACCTCAAGCGACTCGGCGAGTCCGTGCTCGGCCATATTCACGTGGCCCATCTCCAAATAAACGTCAAACCTTTTCCATTCCGCCACACTATGCATCTTTGCGGTCAGGAACAGCGCATCACGATGCTGCGGGAAAGTGAACATATCGTCGGCGAGTCGGCCGGTGTGGTACAGCGCCTGGTTGACGATATGGGCGATAAAGAAGCTGTTTATCGGATGCCGTCGAGCCGTCTCGATTACCTGCGGCCACATCTGCAGGCGGGCGTAGAACTCCACCGTCAGCAGCGTCTTTACCTGCTCGTCATACGCTATCCCTGCACCGCCGGCGGCAACCGCAAACAGCACAATCGTGCCGACCACCCACTTCACCGCGTGATAAACCTTCGCCGAGAATTGCGCCCGTGCATCCACGTTTTGGCTCTCTGGCCGTTCGACCGGGGCAGGTTGCCTTTTCGACAGCGCAGCCCAAAGTCCGAAGGAAAGCAGAATCGCCGGCAGAAATCCCCAGAGCGCATAAACAGCCGGCATCATCCTCCTGTCCGCCTGGAAATGCAGATTCCTCCAGTAAGGCAGCAGCGGCTCAAGGCACTCGCCCGGCCCCCTGTTAAACAGCGCCGCGCATGCAAAGTACGGGATGCTGGTGGCTATTACCAGATATGCCACAGCCAACGACCATCGCCCCGCAGACAGCATCTCGTAGAGCACGCAGATTACCGCGAAGACAAAGACAGCCGCTCCCGCGGTCGCATAAACAACCAGGAGAATCGCTGTAAAAATGGCAAGACGGACGACCCTGTTTTTGGGTGGGGACTTAATATAAATCCAGGCGAAGGCCAGCCCCGTCAGCAGCGACATAGTTGTACCGAAGTGATACGCGTATTGGGTATAGGGTACAAGGAGGATTACTGCGGGCACGAAGCGTACCCACCACCCAGCACCTATTTTGACAAGTGTCGCGTGTCCCGATTCGATTGTCTTTTTGCCGAAAGGGACATCCGAGCGTTCCGGAAATTGCTCGTCAAAATAGGTGCTGGGCCCGGTCGCGGTTTTCACTATCCTATCGGCAAGCAGTCCCAGCAGCCACACCTGCGCGGTTACAACAAGCGGCCCCACCCAGCCGACATACAACAGTTGCGAGAGAAATGCTGAGACGTAATCGACAAGCCCGCCGGGGCGGGACAGGAAGGGCTTGAAGAACTCCCACCCGGTAAAGAACGTGGGAAACTCCATCGTCAGCCCGCCGCCATGGTAAATGAAACGCAAATCCACCGCCAGCCACAGGTAGATGTAAAAGGCAGCGAAAAAGACCGCCTCTCGCATCACTTCCGGGACGGCCCGGACAACGGGTTTGTTGAGCAGCTCGTACAAAGGGTTCCTGACCCCGCAAACAATTTTATCGGCGATGACCATTATGTACCCGAAACAATGTCATTTCAAGCCATTATGCTTGTTGACGGGAGCACCTATGCTTACAATATCGGCGAAGGAGAAAAGCAATGTTAGCCAGATTGCACAGTGTTACGCTGGACGGAATAGAAGGCGTGATATGCGAAGTGGAAGTCGATGTCGCCCGCGGCGGGTTTGAAAAGTCCATTATTGTCGGGCTGCCC
>CAYGVZ010000064.1:0-11631 GCA_964353475.1 uncultured Pirellulales bacterium
ATGTCGCCTGTGCACCGAAGTCGAACGCATCGTCCGGCGCAATCTGGAGCGCCGTTTCAGATGTAACTAATCAGCCGACCGTGCCGGTGCCGAAACATCTAAAGGACAGCCATTACGCGGCGGCGAAAAAAATGGGATTCGGCGCAGAGTATAAGTATCCGCACGATTACGCCGAGGGTTTTGTCGCACAGGAGTATCTGCCGGCCCAGCCGGGGCGGGCGAGGAAGCGATACTACAAGCCGAGCGGTCGCGGATACGAAAAAAATATCGCCGCTTATTTACAAAAGCTCGAAACCCTGATACAAAATAGCAGGATGGACAAGGATAAGGGTTCTCGCAGTACGGCGGCAGGTGATGAACAAAGGTGAAATAATGCACCAAACGACCAAGGTGGAGTTGCGGCAGACGCTGCAGAAGCGCCTCCTTGAAATACCGGAAGAAGTGAGGACGGAAAAAGGCCGGCGTGCCTGCCGCAATCTGGTTGCCACCACGGAGTTTCAAAACGCCTCGACAGTAATGATGTATTTGTCGCTGCCGCACGAGATGGATACGTCCGAGGCCATGCTGACTGCGTGGCAGCTCGGAAAGACGGTGGTTGTGCCTAAGGTATCCTGGCAGCAGAGGCACATGATACCCGTGCAGATAACCTCGCTTGAGACGGGTTTTTCGGCGGATGTGGCGGGGCTGCGGAATCCCGTAACGGGCGTGCCGGTGCCGTTTAAGGATATTGACCTTGTGATTGCGCCGGGTCTTGGATTTGACCGCAAGGGCAATCGGCTTGGGCGGGGCGGGTCATACTACGACAGGTTCTTCGCCAATAAGGAACTGCGGGCAGCCAGGTGCGGGTTTGGATTTGCCGAGCAGGTGCTTGATTCCATCCCCATTACCGACCACGATATGCCCCTTGACCTGCTGGTTACTGATGAAGAGGTGGTGTATTTCAGCAATCGTCAATTATGCGATAAGCAAGGATAGTCGAGCCACAGCGGCTCATTACTTTTGACAGGAGGTCTATATGGCCATTTATCCCCCCAGCCCTTACGAAAGTCGCAAGTCGCATCTTATGCGATTAATCGCGACTATTGCCGTGCTAATCACTGCCGCGGTAGTGATAGCCCTGATTTACTATCGAACCCGTGGAACAGATGAAGAGCCGGTCGTGCCCGTTGTGACGGTCAGCCCCAGGGTGCTGCCCGCGCGAGTCGTGCCGGGGCCGAATGAGCCGAATCAGGGAGCTACGGCGCCGGCTGTAACTGCGCCGATTGTTTCAACTCCGATTGCATCTGCGCCTGCGGCAGTTCCAATTGCGACGGCCGAGCCGAATATCGACCCGAATGACGTTGTCGGCAGGCGCATCGCGGAGGCGACTTTGCTTTTGGCCCAGCAGCCGGCGAAAATCATCGAGGCAAGAGACCGGCTGAATGAGCTGCTGCCGTTGTGCAGTACTGAGTTGCAAAGGGCATCCGTCAGGCAGCGGCTTGGCGAACTTGCCGAGCAATGGCTGTTCAGCAGCAAGGTCTTCCCGGATGACAAACTGTGCGCTGTTCATAAAGTTCAGCCAGGCGATTTACTCGTCAGTATCGGCAAGCAATACAATGTCCCCTACGAAATCCTGATGCAGATAAACCGCATCGACCGCCCCGAGTCGCTCCAGGCGGGAGTTAATCTGAAGGTCATCAACGGGCCTTTTCACGCGCGGGTCAGCCGCTCGACCTTCACGCTGGATTTGTATCTGCAGAACACTTATGTGAAGAGTTTTTCGGTGGGATTGGGCAAGACCGGTATGGAGACGCCGACCGGCACGTGGCGGGTCAAGTCCGATGGTAAACTTATAAAGCCCGCCTGGACCAACCCGCAGACCGGCAGGAAATATGAGCCGGAGGACGCCGATTATCCGCTCGGTTCGAGATGGATAGCGCTGGAAGGTATTGACGGGGCGGCGGTGGGCAGGACCGGCTTTGCGATTCACGGCACCAAATCGCCGGAGGAAATAGGCGCCGCGGAGTCGCAGGGATGTATCCGCCTGCACAACGGCGACGCGATACTGGTGTATAACCTCCTTATGCCGGGACAGTCGTTAGTAAAAGTGGTGGATTGAAAACAGGCGGCGGCCAGAGTTCGTGGGCGCTGCCGATAAGGGATTGCAATTGGCTGCAATGAGGGACCGAACAATGGCGGCGGGACGAGGCGTGAAATTCTGGGCGTGGACGGCCTCGGTGGGGGTGCATATCGTCCTTTTGACGGGGTTTGCCGTCGTCAAGGTCTCGGAATCGAAGGCACAGAGTCAGCACGTCTCGCCGACGGCGATGATAAGCAGGATACAAAAGGTGATGGAATCGCAGCCGGCCATCCCCAAGCCGAAGGTGAAGGCGGAAGGCGAGAGGCGAGTTATCGCAAGGGCGGGGATATCGGCGTCATACGGGCTGATGACATCTGAGATTTTCACGCCTGCAAAGGCGGTGGAAGCGACACTGCCTGATACGGCTGCGCCGCAGGAGGTACTGCCCCCAGCCCCAGGTAACATAGTCGTCCAGCCAAGCGTGGAGTTTTTCGACAGCGTCTCGCAGGCCAGGCACGTCTGCTTTGTCGTGGATTGTTCGGGCAGTATGCAGGGATTGCTTGCCCGCGTCCACAGGGAGCTAATCGACTCCATCGCAAAATTAGAGCAGGACCAGTATTTCTGCATAATCGGCTTTGGCGCAGGGCGACTGTTCGAATCGGGCAACGGCTCATTGGTGCGGGCAACGCCGCGGGCCAGGGACCACAGCCGACAGTTCATCGAGTCGCTCCAGAGCGCCGGTGAAACCAATGCCCTCTCTGCCCTCGAGCGGGCAATGAAAGTGCGTGATGCAGCAGGAAACGCTCCGGCGGTGATATACTTTTTGACGGATGGATTCGAGCTTGCAGAAGATGATGCGGGCCGTCTTGTACACCGGGTGAGTACCCTGCTGAAAAGTTTTGCACCATACGCTAAAATCAATACCATTGGATTCTGGCCGAGCGGCCAGGACCGTCTGCTGCTTGAAACAATCGCAAGAGACAGCGGCGGGCAATCAACAGTCGTGGGCGATACAGACAACTGAGGAAGGTGGTCGGCGACAGAGGTAATGATGAAAAAAGACCTTGTGATACGCATCGTTCTGCTTTTGGTGCTTCTTGCGGCAATGATTGTCGCAATAGCGGCGGCCATTGTCGCCAGCACCAAACCGGGCTCAGGTGTAAGGGAAACATACTTTGAGCAATTCTTCACCTCGGGAGGCAGCATCGTATGGTTCATACTGCTGCCTATGTCAGTAGTGATGGTTTACCTTGCAATCGAGTACTCTCTGACAATTCGGCGAAAGACGCTGCTGCCTCCGGGCATTGCCTCGCAGATTTCAGAAATTGCAGCGCGAGTCGGCGCCGAGGACCTGCCCGCGGCACTGGGCGATAAACGCGATTTCGTAAGCACGGCTGTATCGAAGGCAATCGGCAGTTGCGGCGGCGACTGGTTTCGCTTGCGAAACGCCGTGTTTGAATCGCTCCAGGAGCAGGCGACGGGGCTGTTTCGCAAAATCGAGTGGGTCAATCTCATCGGCAACGTCTCGCCTATGGTGGGGCTGTTCGGAACCATCGTCGGAATGATAATGCTCTTTAACGCAATGGTCATCGCGGGGGGGCAGCCCCAGCCGGTACAATTAGCAGACGGAATCTCCGTTGCGCTTGTAACGACCTTCTGGGGGTTATTGATTGCGATACCTGCGCTTACGGTTTATGGGATATTCAGGAATCGCATCGAGACGCTTGCTAATGAGGCGGTCGCTGAAGCTGAGAAGGTATTGCCGCGATTAAAGGTGGGCGTGCACAGGCAGGCCGTCACAGAGCAGAGGCCGCCGATTAAGGAGATTCCGACTCGGCAATCAGCCGCAACGAAGCAGTCGTCTGTCCCCTTCAGCCCGAAAGGCGGTTAAGTTCGACTTATGGCGTTCAGGATTACCGCACGGACAAATGGTTTTGGCGAATCGCTGTCGTTCAACCTGACTCCGATGATAGACATCGTCTTTCAGCTCATCATATTTTTTTCCGTCACCAGCCGATTCATCGAGGCCGAGAACTTCCCGGTCGAGGTACCCCGGCCGCTGCAATTCGCGCAAGCCGACGAGACGCCCGGCGTGCAGCTTACGACACTGACGGTTATGAAGGGAAGTGCCGGCAGGAGCGAATTTGCGGTCGGCTCCGAGAAGGTTACGGCGTCGAATTATGATGAAATAGCTGGTAAGCTCACCGTACTTTTAGACGCCCGATTGAAGGATTTGCCTGCGGACAAGAGGATTGTTACGCTGCGTGTCGATAAGGATATCCCTTACGCCGAGGTCCAGTACGCATTGGCCGCCGTCGCCGCCAGCACCGCCACCGACATCCGCATAGCTGCCCTCCGCGACAATTCCGGGCAATAAAGTTTGCAGACACGGATTAACACTGATTAACACTGCTTTTGAACATGTAGAGTGCGGCTGTCCGGCTACGGCTCGGCCTTCGCCGAGACGAGCGCCGCACGCGGAATTCTGTTTAACCATTGCCCCGGCCGCAACGAAAGCTATAATCCGCCACAGGCGGCCAAGTTCGACAAAGAGAAAAAGCGGGTTCGAAAGCGAAATAAACAAGGGACCTCCGGATTTGGAGTAAAAAACCATGTGGAAAGTAATTATAACTTGCCTGTTGAAAAATGCAGCTAATGGTATTGCCTTGCTGGCTTTGATTGTATCGTTATGGGCGATATGTTTGTCAAGGCAAGACTTCATTGCCACCCATAGACCTTATGTTTACGCGATTAGCAGAAAGACAGATAAGGACACCATGGACTTAAACTCGGTTTTTCTACGTTGTTTGAATGCGCCTGCCCAAATAATCAGCAGACAGTTTAATTATGTGGTCGTCGAAACAAAGGGAACCGGCGAAGAGAAAATTATTAAGACCATACCTTGGAAGCTGCTGCCAACCTTAAATTCACTGCTGTATCCCTCTGTGGACAACCAAGTATTCTGTGCGTACGATTTTAGAAAAGAAATCCAAGCAGATCCGAACAACGTCAAATTAAGAAGAAAGGTGAGGATAGAATACAAAGAGCTTTCCAGTGATAGAACATATTTCTACGAGGGCAATTGGGATTACAACACGGTTTACGATTTATGGGAAGACAAAGACATGTTCGCCAACTAGCAGCGATATGTCTTTGTAGGGTGGGCGACGCGAGCCGTCCCTAGCGGGACTTCAGACCACGCGGAATTTCTGCAAAGAAATACGAACCGAGTTCTTGAGCCTGACCTTGTGCGCGTTGTATCTCTACGCGGATTCTTTTTTTGCCTGGGGTTGTCTTGCGGTAAACAGGTCGGCCTTGCCTTCGACGATTGCCTCGCTGATAACGTATTTGGCGGGTTTTTCCTCTTCGGGCAACTGGTACATCAAATCGACTATAAGCTCTTCGGTTATCGCCCGCAGCGCCCTTGCGCCGGTGTCTCGCTTCATCGCCTTTTTCGCCAGCGAACGCAATGCCGCCCCGGTAAATTCGAGTTCCGCGCCTTCCATCTCGAAGAATTTCTGGTACTGTCGAATGAGGGAGTTCTTCGGCTTGGTCAGGATGTCCACGAGCGCATCTTCATTCAGCGCCGACAGCATCGTAATCACGGGCACGCGGCCGACAAACTCGGGAATCATTCCGAATTCGATAATGTCCTCGGGAGTAACCTGAAGGAGGATATCGGTCAGTTCCGCCTTGTCGTCATCCTTTTTACCCGAAAGCTCGGAATCAAAGCCAATCATTTTTCTACCTAAGCGTTTCTTGATGATGTTGTCGAGTCCGATGAAGGTGCCTCCGCAGATGAACAGGATATGCGTGGTGTCCATCTGGATATATGACTGTTCAGGGTGCTTGCGTCCGCCCTGCGGCGGGATATTCGCAATGGTACCTTCCAGCATCTTTAACAGCGCCTGCTGGACACCCTCGCCGGAGACGTCGCGCGTGATGGAGACGTTCTGCCAGGTTTTTCCAATCTTGTCGATTTCATCGACGTAAACTATGCCGCGCTGGGCCGCATCGAGGTCGAAGTCGGCGTTCTGCAGCAATCGCAGCAAAAAGTTCTCCACGTCTTCGCCGACATATCCCGCCTCGGTGACAGTGGTGGCGTCGCATATTGCAAAGGGGACATCAAGAAAATGGGCGAGCGTGCGGGCGAGCAGCGTCTTACCCGAGCCGGTCGGACCTATCAGAAGGACATTGGACTTGTCTATTTCCACGTCGCCAGCGTCGGTGTCGGTATGCAGCAGCCGTTTGTAGTGATTGTGAACGGCGACCGAGAGATACTTTTTCGCGTGTTCCTGGCCGATGACATACTGGTCAAGGTACTCCTTGATTTCCCGCGGCTTGGGCATCTCTTTAATTGTCTTTGTCCGCCGGGACGACTGTTTGCGGTTCTGCTTGATTATAGTGCTGCACAGGTCAACGCACTCCGGGCAGATAAAGACCTTGTTCGGACCTTCGATGAAGGTATCCGCCTGCCCGCCCGCCCTGCCGCAGAAACTGCATATCGTCCTTACCTTGCCGTTCGCCTGCTTTGCCATCGTTACGTTTCCTCGGTATTTGACTTATCTTGCGTCAATTATTGTAAATCGTCCGCAAACGTGATGCAACTTAATTGCCGTCGCCGGTAAAATGGCAGCCGTGCGGCCGGCGCAGTCGAAGGAGAGCGGTGAAGATTTCGTAATCGGTCAGTTACGGACGTTGTCGGAATACGCTTTCACCAATGCAGTTGCCGACGATACAATGAGGCGCGGGTGCGGTTCTACTGATGAACGGGTCGTGTTTATAGGAGATGATAGGTGGCACGAAGAGAAACAATGACATCAAGGGAGCGCGTGCTCAAGGCGCTTAACCACGAGCAGCCGGACAGAGTCCCGATTGACCTCGGCGGCTTCCAGACCGGCATCCACAAAAAGGCCTACGCAGACCTCATCAAGTATCTCGGCATCAAAGACGACATTACGATTCTCGATTGCGTCCAGCAATTGGCCAAACCCTGCGAAAAACTGCTTGAGCGTTTTCACGTTGATATCCGCTACGTATGCGCGCACGGGCCGGATGGTTTCAAAGGGGATATTGTACGGCGTACCAGAGACGGCCGGCTCTGGCACGATTTCACCGATGAGTTCGGGGTTGTCTGGTCTATGCCCGATGACCAGCGACTCTATATGGATATCTCTCATCATCCGCTTGCTAATGCCGCGATCAAAGACCTCGATGATTATCCCTGGCCCGATGGCGGCGATGAAAGCAGATTCACAGGCGTGCGAAAGGCGGCGATGGCCCTGCGCAAAGAAACGCCGTATGCAATTTCAACCGGCATCGGCGGAGTCGTCTATGAGTACTGCTGGTATATGCGCGGCCTGGAACGCTGGTTTATGGATATGATTGAAACGAGCGCCTTCTGCGAGGCAATGCTGGACAGGATGCTCAAGTTCTGGACCGACTACTACACCGGCTTTATGAAGGAAGTCGCCGACTTCGTTGACGTGGTGATGATTGGCGATGACCTTGCAGGCCAGGATGGGCCGCTTTTTTCGCCGGCCTTTTACCGCAAAATCGTAAAACCGCGGCAAAAGAAACTTGTCCAGCACATAAAATCGCTGACCAAAGCAAAAATCTGGTATCACACCTGCGGTGCGTGCATTGAATACATCCCCGACCTCATCGATAACGGCATCGACATCCTCAATCCCATCCAGATTAGCGCAAAAGGTATGGACCCTGCTATGCTGAAAGACAGGTTCGGCCACGACCTGGTCTTCTGGGGCGGGGGGATAGATGCCCAGCATATACTGCCATTTGCAAAACCCGCCGAGATTCGAGAGCACGTCAGGAAGAACATCGAAATCTTCAAGCCGGGCGGCGGATATGTCTTCAACAGCGTTCACAATATCCAGCCGGGCGTCCCAGCCGAGAATATCATCGCTTTATTCGACTCCGCATACGAATTCGGCTTTTATTAGTGAGGGTGGTCGCTGGAGGGCGGCAAGCAGAACGGCTTGCGCGACCAGCGACGGTGCTGTTAACCGTTGTTATTCCATTGGCGAATCTGTGCCGGCGTACCGGGCAGGCCGTCTTACCACGCAACCAGCCAGTTCTCGGCCAGCGCTGCAAAATCGAACAGGTCAACGTCCCAGTCGCCGTCCTCATCGCCCCGTATCGGCGCGACATCGATAGATGTCAGCATTGTCGAATCAGAGAAGATGCTGCCGGCGTCCGACCAGGCAGGCATCTCTGAACGGTCCGTCAGCAGATTTGATATCTTATAACCGACGCCGAACAGCAGGCCGTAATCAGCAAGGTCGATTGTCTGACTGTATTTGCCGAAACGCTGCTCGTTCTGCATACGGTCCTGGTGCAGCCAGACGCCCTTCTGCTCCAGCGGGTCAACCTGATTGATTACGATTTGTGCGAAACTGTAGCAGTATCCCTGGCCCGCCATATCCGATGCGAAGAGGTGGTAGTCGTGAGTGAACTTGAGCAGGAATACGCCCGGCGGCACAGGCCCGGTTTCGCCGGGGTCTCCGTCTAAGAGAAAATCGCCGTCGAACATCGCCACGCCCTCGGCAATGCCGTCCGCCGCGGAGTCGCCTTCGAACAGGTCAAAACGGGATGCCATCCGCAAATGGTGCGGGCCGGCGTGCCCGGTCGCCTGGGCGTCTATCTGGGTATTATCCTGGTCGGGCCATTTTCTCTCGACGGGCAGGCACACAAAGAAGTTGCCGCCGTTGTTTATTGTGATGTCAATTACTGGATTTTCGGGGTCGGTTTCGAGAAATGCCCTTACGGTATTGTCGCCGACCTGGAAGTGGTCGTTCTCGGGAATCGGCAGTACACCATATCGGCTTGCCCGTGCAAGGCCCGATTCCATCAGGCCGTTATTGCTTGTAACCACCCCGCCGATATATGCCCAGGCGTCGCTGCGCCAATGGAAGCGACGAGGCGAGGCAATCTGCGAACGGCTTATCGTCATTGAAATTCGATTGCCGTCAACTGCGACTATTCCAGTGCCGCCCGTGCCTGCATCCTGCATAGCGCCGACGATATCGACGTAGCCGCCTGCGAAGATGGGATTCTGGCCGATAACCGCACGGACGTTGAATTCGCTGCCGACGTTGCCGGGGCTTTGGCCGGTCGATGGATAGTTGTCGGCATCGACAAGCCATATATATGTTACCGAGTCGTTATAATCCGGCAGTTCCGCCGCCTCCGGGATGTCCCCTCGCATTTCCATCACAAACACCAAGTTCGTCCCGTCCCGCTCCACCCAAGCAGACAATATGTCAACGTAGTCGTAGATAGCCGGATTACAAGGGTCGCTGAGTTGACCGATGATTTGTCCCGCCAGCCCAGTCGGGGCGCACACGCCAAGTGTCATTATGACTACTGCTGCGGTTATAAGCTTTTTCATCACTCTGTCTCCTATAAGAAACCATCCTCATTACCGTAGATATTCTACCCGTCACGGGCCGTTATTTGCAAGAGAAAACCGCTCTTGCATAATACGATAGCCGCCCTACCAGCTTCACAATACGCGGGACGCATGTCGCGATGCGATTCAGAAGACAATCGCTGCGTAGCCGACGGATTCGGCGCTGGATTGGCCCATTTTTTTGCGCATAACCTCGCTGCTGGTGGTGTGAGCAAGGAGAACGCCTCTTGTTTTGCCGAGCGCCTTTGCGACGGTAACTGCCGCGGCGGCTGCGCCGGCGCCGCAGGCGCTGCAATTGGCTGCTGCAATCTCCAGCATCTTTTTTGCCTCCAGCTTCAGCGCCAAGTCAATGAACTTTTTGTCGTTGACGTCCTTCGCCCAGGCGATGGCCTTGCCGCCTGTCCCCATCGGCGTAAATCCATACGCCGGCCCGTAATGCGTCAGGTCGGTTGAGCCGATGCAGACGATTTTTCTCTCCTGGTCGCTGGCAATGATGCTGGCGACAATCTTGCCCACTTTTATCGACTGTTCATTCGGGGGCGTCAGTATCGGGAGTATCTGTGCACCTGCAAACAGGTGCTGAATAAAGGGGACCTGCACCTCCATACTGTGCTCATTTGCGTGCGCGCCGCAGTCGCCGACGGCCGCGCCGCTTTCTATAACTGCGTCCGCCAATTCTTCATCAATTGCAATCTCACCGAGCGGCGTTGTCCAGCCGCCGCTGTCATACACAGCGGACTCGCTTCCGCAGTATCCGTGTGCGGCGCCGAATATCACAAACGTATGCACCTTGGGGTGGCGGTGTTTTATTGCCGAGAAAACAAGCGCTGCGGGAGCACCGCTGAACGTCCAGCCGGCGTGAGGCACAATTCCCGCGTCTATGGTCTCAGGCAGCTTGTCTTCAATCGCATACTCGCGGAGACATTCGTTAACCTGCTCGATGCAGGAATCTCGCTGGCCCGGATAGAACTGGCCAGCCACTATCGGCCTTCGCTTGCCCATATCGGCCTCCTCTCACTTGCATTCGCGGCCACAGGCCGGTATCATAAACTCGACCGAAAACAATCTCTCATTGTAACCTTAAAGGTGAGAAACACAAATGGCAAGTCAACACAAATCTCCAGTCGCAATCGTGATGGGTTCCGACAGCGACCTCGAAGCAATGGCCTTGTGCATCGACACGTTGAAGGAATTTGGCATCAAGCCGGTCGTCCGAATCCTCTCCGCCCACCGCACGCCCCGGCAGGCCGCCGATTTTGCCAGGAACGCCGGCAAAGACGGCATCAAGGTCATCATCGCCGGCGCGGGTATGGCCGCCCACTTAGCCGGCTCGCTTGCCGCGAGAACAATTCTGCCAGTCATCGGTGTGCCGCTGGCCGCCAAGGACAGCCCCGCCGGCCTCGATGCGCTTCTGAGCACCGTTCAGATGCCGCCCGGTGTGCCAGTCGCCACCGTCTCAATTGGCAGGGCCGGCGCCAAAAACGCCGCCATACTTGCCATCCAAATCCTCGCCATCGGCGACCCAGTTCTTGCAAGGAAGCTTGTTAAATTCAAAAATTGCCAGGAAAAAAGTGTTACCGCAAAGGATTCAGCGTTGAAACGTTCGTAGCGTCTATCGTGGGAGAAAAACAGGGACAATGATTCGCGGCGGTTGTGTCTGTGTGAGGCGACGTTGAGCGACTTATCTCAGGCGTTTGGCAAGCTCGGCCAGTTCCTTCAACTCTTTCAACTGCGAAGCGTTCATACCCGGCGCCGGCGTCTGTGGATGTCCGCTGTTACCTGTGTGCTTTGACTGCTGGTCCGACACCATGCCTGGCAAACGGTTTGACGGCTCACCCCTGCGACAATTGCATCTCACCTGCTGGGGGACCGGCCTGGCAAGAATTACAATTCCTTCGCACCTGCCCTGGTCGTCCTTCAAACTTCTCATTTTCAGTTGCGTACCGAATCCCGCCTTGCTTTTGTGCGTGTGTTCACCCTGGCAGTCGCAACGGCCCTGCGACTCGGCCTGCTTAATAAGCTCTTTGATATTCTTCTCCGTTCCGCCTTTCGCCCAGAATGCGCGGATATTTCTGCCCACTACCTCATCGCTGCTTTTATATCCGTGCATCTGTGCCCAGCGTGTATTCGCAAAGTGCAG
>CAYGVZ010000065.1:0-11564 GCA_964353475.1 uncultured Pirellulales bacterium
AGAATTCCCAGCGCGAACAGCAGCGACGTAGCAAACGCCCGCCGCATCGTCATCGAAAAATCCAGCGGAAAATAGAAAACCGTCCTCTTATCCCCGAACAGTCTACTCGCACGCTCGAAGCCCGTGTCAGTGGTTGTACTTATCACAATCTCGTAATCGGCGAATCGCTTCTGGAGTTCGGCAATAAGTGTCGTGGCAGCATTGACCTCGCCTACGCTGACTGCGTGAATCCAGATACACTTTTTGTCCGGCTGCCTGCGGGCGACTTTTCCGAATCGATTCTGCCAGCCCCTGCGGTAGCGGTTTTGACGGAGCATCCGATAGATGACCATCGGGCTTATGGCCGCGGCCGTGAGCAGGTATATAAGGTCTATAAGGATTTTCATAGTCGGTCAGCACAAACAGATAATGCGAAATGATATTTTAAGGGGCTGGTGATGTCAAACGATTGGCTGAGTGCTGTGCAGTTATTCACGGGGCGGTGGTTTGTCGCCAGTTTTCGGCCAGGCGGGCAAAATCGCGGAAGTTGATTATTGCGTCGCCGACGATGTCTGCCCTGGAGTTCCAGTTTGGCATCATCGGGTTGGCGAGCCAGGCGTCGGCCAGTGCAGCTAAGTCGAGCCAGTCAACGACCCCGTCCCGCTGAGCCGGAGCGATATCGCCGACCAGCGACTGGATGAATATGTATTCGAGTTTGGGGTCATCCTGCAGGAAAAGCCCGCCGCCTCGCAGGACTATGTTCATATCAACGAAAAGATTCATCCCGATTATCCCGTCAGCGGTGCCTCCTTCAGGAGAGAAAACATCGAGCAGGACGACCGGAACGTTTGTGAATGAGAGCCAGTCGCCGAGGGCCGGGATTTCGATTTTATCGACGTAGAAGCCGGGGAACGTGTTCACGTCGCCGGTAACGCCCACTATCTCGACTTCGAAGTCGGGATTGGCCGGATTGATTGCAAGTCGAGCGGCAATCCTTGAACCGATGACGCTGATTTGTGCGCCGGTATCGAGCATAAAGCGGTCTTTGTCAATCGCGCTCTTGTTGCCTTGGTACAGGTCAACGCTGGAAACAAAGAAGATGCTCTGCGTGGGGAACGTGCCGTTTATGATTGATGGCGTCGCGGGCGAGGCGAACTCAGGGTCGAACGGGTCAAACGGAGTAATGTAGGCGACGTTGATGCCCCCGAGCGGCCTTAGCTCCAGCGGGACGATGTTGGGGTAGGCGGGGATACACGGGTCGTCATTTTCATAAAAGGTAATATCCGGCGCGGTAAAATCGTTGCTGTCGCGATTAATGGTGATATATCGCTCATTGTTGAATACGGCGGTGAAGTAAACCGACAGCGGAGTGCCGACGGCGGTAGGCAAGTCGGGTGAGCCGCCCTGGCCGACCATTATCGCGACGTTTTCCTCTCCGACCATCTTTGACCTGTCGGTCAGCAGCCCGCTGCCTTCAATTGCCGCAAGGCCGTCGATAAACAGGCCAAGTGGCTCGCTCACCCACGCGTCAACAGAACCGGTAACGCCGAAAATAGTCGATATGTGGCTTGTGACGAGGTCGGGGTAGCCCGCGAAGAGGCCTGCACGCTCGGCGTTGAAGTTGCCCATCACGTGTGCGCTGGCGCCGGTGTCAAAAATCCCGATGGCATAGTCCGTTTCGGGGCTGCCGCCGGGGAAACCGCCGGAGATGTTTGGTGTTGGCTCGGCAACAAAGTCGAACTCTTCAGAGCGGGCGTCCGTGATTGAAACGACTATCCACGGCACGAAGCCGTCGATAGGAGGCGAGTCAACAACGTTGGCAAAGACCGGGCCGGCGACTTGCTCTGCCGCCGTGGCAAGTCGAGAGGACGCCTCGGGTAAGACAACTTTTTTCTTTGGTCTGCCGGTCTGCTGGAGCCGTTCGTGGTCGAACGTTTTCGGCTCCTGGTGCTCAGGATAACTTATTGCCTTGATGCGAGAACCGCCACTGACATGCCAATCGACTTGCTTTTTTTCCCAGCCCGGCCTGTCTGCAAAAACAACCGGAACACAGCACGCCACCGATAACAGCAGCGCCAGTCCTGACATCCGCGCCGAGATATTTGTTTTATTGCTTTTCATCAGCCCTTTCTACCGCACACTATTATATCAAATCAGCGCCGAAGGGAGGTTGGGAAATTTCAGCAAGAGCGGGATACCAGGGAAAAAAGCGGTAAATGCTTGACCTGTAGGGGGTTTTGGAATAATAGATACTTGGTTTTTTCGGTCCCCGTGGCGCAACTGGATAGCGCGTTGGCCTCCGGAGCCAAAGGTTGTGCGTTCGAATCGCACCGGGGATAGTCAGCAGGTTTCCGCCCGGTCAGTCGTCTACGCCCAGTGCACGTTTTCTATCTCGGCCGCATTCTTCAGCGGGCTTACGGTATTGACCTGCGAACCCTACGCCGAGGCGTTATCGGTACAGAAGAACTCCAGACGAATCGTACACCGTTCTGTGGGAAGCGAGGATGCAGTGAGAAACTGATTACCGTTTTGAGCTGCTTTGGTCTTTGGAGCGCAGCGTCCTGTACATAGAGAAGATGAACAGGCCGAGCAGGGCTGCCCAGCTTACAATCATAAAAATCCAGCCGCTAATGGTCATACCTGCGTCTCCTTTGACTGCGGGCCGTCGGCCTCGGGGCGATTGCCTCTCGGCAGAGCCGAGGGAAGCAACGGGCCGCCGAGCCGTGGGCGGCGACTCCACACTATCCGGACCAGGATTACAAGCAGGGCAAACAGACCCAGCAGCCCCAGACGGGTGAGCATAACAAGAGGCCGGTCTGCGCTGCTGACATCCTCCATAAGGATTTTCTTACTCCAGTCCTGCCAGAGCCAGGCACCGAGTATCACTATCAGCATCAGCGGGGTAACATACTTGATAATAAAGCGGTAGATTCTGGGTATGCGGATGTCCGAGCCGGTATGAAGCTCCTCCCAGGCCTTTTCCATCCCGAAGACCCAGCCGAACAAAATGGCCTCAACGGCGGCAAAAACGACAAGGCAAACCGAAGTCCCCCAGAAGTCCATCTCGCCAAGAACGCCGTTGCCAAGCAGGAATATCACCGGCTGACAGAGGACAAAGGTAACGACGGCAAAGACGATACACGCCTCTCGCCGGGTGAGGTTGAACTCGTCTTCCAAAAAGGCGACCGCCGGAAGAGCAAGCGAGATTGAACTGGTTACCCCGGCCAAAAACAGCAGAAAGAACCACAAGAAACCGAACATCTGTGCGTAGGACATTTTCTGAAGAACCAGTGGCATTGTGACAAACCCGAGGTCGAACAGCCCCTGCTCGGCAATTTGGGTGATGGCAACCGGGCCGAAGAAGGCAAAAGCGGCAGGGATGACGATGCTGCCGCCGAGAATGACCTCGGCCACTTCATTGGCGGCGGAGGCGGTCAGCCCCGACAAGGCGACATCATCCTGCTTCGTCAGATAGCTGGCGTATGTGAGAATGACACCGAAGCCGCAACTTAGAGTAAAGAAGATTTGCCCCGCAGCGGCCAGCCAGACCTTTGCTTCCCCAAGCCGGCTCCAGTCGGGATTCCAGAGAAAGCCCAGCCCGTTCACAACGGAATTTTGCGGCAGGGCTGGATTTGGCGTACCCAGGGTCAGGACACGCACCACGAGAATGGCAGCCACGACGAACAGCAGGGGCAAAGCCCACCTGCAGAAACGTTCGATACCCCGGCTGATGCCAAAACCAACAACTACCACATTAAGCGCAAATGTGATTAGAAAGAAAATGTACGCCGGCAGCAAACTACTGAAATACTCGTTGCGGACCAGGCCCTGGTAGCCCCGCAGAAATGCCTGCATACCTTGCTGGTCCGTGCAGGAGGCATACTTTCCTGTAATTGCAAATACGCCGTAGCCAAGCAGCCAGGACTCGATGTATGTATAGTAGGAGAAGATTATGGTCGGACCGAAGATGCCGATTACGCCAAAATACTTGATGAAGCGGTTTTTTCGCCAGACGGTATGAAAAATACCGGGCGCGGTGCTGTGCTCAAAACCCCCGCCGAACCGTCCGATGGTCCATTCAATCCACATCAGGGGCAGTCCCAGAAGCAGGAACGAAACCATATACGGAATCAGGAACGCCCCGCCGCCGTTGGTGGCGGCTACTCCGGGAAACCGCAGGAAGTTGCCTAAGCCGATGGCGCTGCCGGCCACCGCCAGAATTACTCCCAGCTTGCTTGTCCACCTCTCCCTTGCCACGCAGCGCCTTTCAAAAATGAACGCTTCCCTGTTCGATGTCCCTGGTCTCGACCAGCCAGATGCGAGGACTACGGCTGCTCACTTTGCTCATCCTCGCCGTGTTCATCTGACTCCGCTATTCGCGGAGCAACCTGCTTTTGTATGCACAGCAGCGCAAGGGCATTCTGTTCTATGACAGCCCTGATACTGCCGCGGGGAATGGCAGGCAGATTGGCCTCGCCCAGAAGTCGATTGAGGCCCAGAAGCGTCTCAATGCACTGGGTCGGCCTGGCGGCGGGAAAACCGCTGCCGAACAGAAGCTTGCTCATTACATCCTGCTCGTGCGCTGCCATAAGCACATTGTACAGTTGCCACATATTGCCTGGCCTTACAGACAAGTCCGCAAAGACGTTCTCGTTCTTGGCGACGAGGTAAAGCGTCTGCTGATAAAAAGGCAACCCCATTCCGCCCACGACGATTTTCAGGCCGCGAAAGGTTCGAGCAATTTCATCAAGCAGATATGGCTGGGCATACTCCAGCGAGCCATCGGCGCCGATGGGACTATTGTGAAAAAAGACAGGCAGCCCCAGTTCCTGCGCCGCCTCATACAATCGCATAGCCCTTGAGTGTGCGGGGTGAAAGGCGTGCTGCGCACAGTAAACAACAATGCCCGTAAGCCCCGCCTTTTCGGTGGCGGCACGCACCGCCCTGACGCCGACCGAATCTGCGGTCGGGTCAATAGCGGCAAAACCGACCATCTTCGCCTCGTGCTTTTCGACGTACTCGCTCACCGCACGGTTGACTTCGTCGGCCGGACCATCGGCGCAGGCCAGCACAAACGAGACATCCACCGGCTCAGCCGCTTCAAGATGCTCCGAGGCGCCGAGGTTCGCCGTGGAAACTATATGCGTATGACAATCAACAATCACGTCAAAGTCCTTATGTTAGACAGCGTTCAGGGCTTATACGCTACACCCTCTATAAATAATCGTCAAGGATGATTCTTTATGATTAGTCCGACCTCGGCTCGACGCCGAGTCGAGACGGGCCGGTATGTAAAAGCACCCCTTGACTGGCAAAGGGTGTAAGCGTAATATACGCTGGTTTAAGAGAACCAGCCGGGTCACTACACCCCGGCAGCGATGGCAATTGGGCGGCGGGGACACGCGAAAAATATGGATTGTCCTGTCTGCAAAAATGCGATGATAACGGTCGAGCTGGCGGATGTGGAGATTGACAACTGCACCGCCTGCGGCGGGGTATGGCTCGATTCCGGCGAACTCGAACTTCTGCTGGGGGACAGGAAGAAAGCGCACCTGTTGATTAGCTCCTTCACGGTGGATGAGCACGGCAGCGAGCAGCCGAGGCGATGCCCTATATGCGATAAGAAGATGGAAAAGGTGCTTGTAGGCAAGACCGAGCCGCCGCTGCGCATCGACAGGTGCAGCAGAAAAGATGGACTGTGGCTCGACAATCGCGAGCTGCAGGATGTCATCAGAGAGGCGCAGCTTGACGAGGAAAGCAAGACAAGGAAGCTCTTGTTGGACATATTCGGGCAGGGGCAGCAAGGCGGTCGGAACGAATCGCAGTAAGAGGCGACTATGGCAAGAATATTGATAGGCAATCTACTGGCCTTGGCGGCGCTGCTGGCCGCAGGATGCGCCGGTCAGGCAAGACATGGAGAAGGAAAAATGAGCGTTAAAAAGGGACTTTTTTCAAAAACAGCCGACGGCCAGAGCGTCTATGTCTATGAATTAACAAACAACAAAGGGCTGAAGGCAAAGGTGATTAACTACGGCGCGATACTGACGGAGTTGCACGTCCCCGACCGCGATGGCAAGCAGGCGGATATTGTGCTCGGCTATACGGCGCTCAAGGATTACGTCGGCGACGGCTGGAAGATGGGCGCGACAGTCGGGCGATGCGCTAACAGGATTTCCAATGCGTCGTTCACAATAGACAACGTGGAGCATAAAATAACCGCAAACCTGGACAATCGTCATCATATCCACGGCGGCAAGAAGGGCTTTAGCGACCAGTTGTGGGATGCACAACCCATTGAGAGCGACTCAGGTGTGGGAGTGCGAATGAAGTACCTCAGCAAGGACGGCGAAGAGGGCTACCCTGGCAATCTGAACGTCACGGTGACATATATGCTCACCGCGGCTAATGAGCTGATGATTGACTATGTGGCGACCACGGATAAGCCCACAGTGGTAAACCTGACAAACCACAGCTATTTCAACCTGTGCGGCCACAACGACGGCGACGTCCTCGGCCACGAGCTTATGATAAACGCGGACAAATACACGGTTTCCGATGAGCGCCGTTTGCCGACCGGCGAGATAAAGGCGGTCAAGGACAGCCCGCTGGATTTCACAAAGACCGAGACGATAGGCGCCAGAATCAAGGAAGCAGGCGGTTTCTATGACAACAACTATTGCATAAATGGCGCCGATGGGTCGCTCCGCCTGGCAGCAAAGGTCTATGAGCCGAAAACCGGACGTGCGATGGAGGTGCTTGCCACACAGCCGGGCGTGCAACTGTTTACGCCGAACTACACTACCGCGCTCAAGGGCAAGGGTGGGACCGCATACAAGGGCTATGCCGCTTTTTGTCTTGAGACGCAGCACTACCCCGACGCTGCGAACAAGCCGAATTTCCCATCAACGGTTCTCCGGCCGGGGCAGCGGTATGCACATACGGCGGTCTTTAGATTCTCGACAAAATAAACACTTAAATAATACGATTTTGGAAGGTGCAGGGATATGAGAATCATTGCGGTTCTTGCAATCGCCGCAGCATTGGCGGCAGGCGGATTATGCGAGGCGAAAATGAACAAATTCGGCGAAGACGTGGCGTTCCTGAAAAAACACACGGACGTAATAGTCCTCTCCGACAAGGCGGGCAAGGCACAGGCGGCGATAGTGCCGGCCTACCAGGGACGGGTTATGACCAGCACGGCAAAGGGTTCGGGCGGGCTTAGTTTCGGGTGGATAAACAAAGAGCTTATCGCCTCCAGCCAGGTACGTCCCCATATAAACGCCTACGGCGGCGAGGAAAGATTCTGGATGGGACCGGAAGGCGGGCAGTTTGCGATTTACTTTGCCAAAGGCGTACCCTTCGACTTCGACCACTGGCAGGTGCCTGCGGTCATTGACACCGAGCCGTTCAAGCTGGAGTACGCCGGCAAAGACACGGCCACTTTCCAGCGAACCACTGAATTGACAAACTGGTCGGGGACGCAGTTCAAGATAAGGATTGACCGGACAGTGCGCCTGCTGGGCAGGGACGATGCCGCCGGTAAACTCGGCGTAACTTTGGCAAAGAAGATTGACGCGGTCGCATATCAAACCGAGAGCAAAATAACAAACGTCGGCGACAACGGCTGGAAAAAAGAATCAGGCCTGCTGTCCATCTGGATTCTGAGTATGTTCACTCCGTCGCCGCAGACAACTGTGGTAGTCCCATTCAAGGCAGGCCCCGAAGACACCCTCGGACCAAAGGTGAACGACTCATACTTTGGAAAAGTGCCGTCCGACCGCCTTGTCGTCAAAGATGATGTGCTGTTTTTTAAGGCGGATGGGCAGTGCCGCAGCAAAATCGGCCTTACCCCAAAAAGAGCCAAACCGACACTGGGCAGCTACGACGCAGTGAATAAAGTCCTGACGCTGGTGCAGTACAGCGCAGGCGGCGAGTCGGCTGAGTATGTGAATTCTATGTGGCAGGTTCAGGACAAACCATACGCAGGTGATGCAGTCAACTCATATAACGACGGCCCTGTAAATCCGGGCGAAAAGCCGATGGGGCCTTTCTATGAACTGGAAAGTTCGTCGCCGGCCAGAGAGCTTGCGCCAAATGAGTCCGTGTCGCACACGCACCGCGTCTTTCACATAGTCGGACCCGAAAATGAACTGGATAAAATTGCACAGGCGACTCTGGGAGTCGCGCTGGAACAGATAAAGAACGCCCTGTAGCACAGGGTCTCAGAAGTAATGAGGCGCTTACTGTAAAGGAGAGAAAAATGCGTACATTGACAATAATACTGATAGTAATCGCAGCGGCAGCGGCAATGCTGATAATGTTTGTTATCGGCGTCTATAACTCGCTGGTGGCGCTGCGAAACCAGGTGAACAACGCCTGGTCGCAGATAGACGTACAGTTGAAACGCAGGCACGACCTGATACCGAACCTGGTCGAGACCGCGAAGGGCTATATGAAACACGAGCGTGGCACCTTCGAAGCCGTTACGCAGGCCAGGGCTGCTGCAATGGGCGCAAAGACCGTGGCCGAGGCCGCAAAGGCCGAAGGCGCACTCGGCGATGCCCTCAGCAAGTTCCTGCTCGTGGTCGAGAACTATCCCGATTTGAAGGCCAACCAGAACTTCCTCCAGGTGCAGGAGGAGCTTACAAGCACAGAAAACAGAATCTCATTTGCCCGCCAGGCGTACAACGACGCGGTGCTCTTCTTCAACAACAAAATCCAGATGTTCCCGTCCAATATCGTCGCGGGGATGTTCAGCTTCGGCAAGAAGGACTTCTTTGAGGTGAGTGCAGCAGCGGAGCGTGAGGCGCCGAAGGTAAGCTTCTGATTTTCGCAGGCACGACCGCGGGACACGGACGCAATATGTGGGAGCTAATCAGGGTAAACAGGAGAAACTCAGTCATTCTTATGACGGCGATGGCGCTATGCCTGCTGGCGCTCGGCGCCGTTATCGGGATGTCCTTTAGAGGGCCTGACGGCTTCGTGCTTGGCGTAAGCATTGCAGCAGCGGTCTGGGCAATGCTCGCACTGATTAGCTTCACATCCGGCGACCAGATTCTGCTCGCATCGAGCAACGCCAGGGCTGTAACCCACGATGTACACCCGCAACTGTTCAACGTTGTGGACGAGATGTCTATCGCCGCCGGGATTCCCGTGCCCAAGGTCTATATCATAAATGACCCCGCTCCGAACGCATTTGCGACGGGCAGAAGCCCGCAGTCGGCGTCGGTGGCGGTAACGGCAGGTCTGCTTGCCCGGCTGAACCGCGATGAGCTTCAGGGCGTTGTAGCCCACGAGATAAGCCATATCCTGCACCGTGACATACTCTTTGTCACGCTCGCTGGGATTATGCTCGGTTCAATCGTACTGCTCTCGCAGTTTTTCTTCCGCGCGACCTACTACGGCTCACTCGGCGGCTCTCGAAGGAGATATTCGAGCGGCGGAAAAGGCGGCGGGCAGGCGGCCATCATTCTGGTCCTGATTGCCCTTGTCGCGGCTATTCTCGCGCCGATTATGGCGCAACTCCTCTATTATGCGCTGTCGCAAAGACGCGAATACCTGGCCGACGCCGGGGCAGCGCGACTGACACGGTATCCCGAAGGTCTCGCAAGCGCGCTTGAGAAAATTGCAAACGACCCCTCGCCGCAACTTGAGCACGCAAACAAGGTTACCGCTCCGATGTACATAGTGAACCCGTTCAAGAAGATGGGGCAGGCGGCGTTGTCGGACTGGACGAGCACGCATCCGCCGATATCAGAGCGAATAAAGATATTGCGGGCTATAACGGGCGGCGCGTCTTTCAAGGACTACTCGGAGGCATTCGGGCGGATTACGAAGAAAAGAACAGTCGTCCCCGGTTCAGCGATTACGACGGAGGATATCGCCCTGCGTCAGGCAAGTGCCGAAGCAAAGAAAAAAGAGATGCTGAAAAAACAAACCCACCAGGTTGGCGACATAATGCGGCGGGTAAATGGCTTTATTTTCCTGGCCTGCCCGTGCGGCGTTACGCTGAAAGTCCCGCCGGACTACAGGCAACCCGCCGTTCAGTGCCCACGCTGCCAGAAAACACACACGCTCAAATGATTTCGCGGCCGCGAAATTCACCTCAAAGAGCTAATTCACCCTGTCCTTAATCCGAAGCACAGATTCAGAACCGTACGTCAAACTGGTTTTCCCCCAGCCGGTCCCATCTATACTTTACTTACCGTCTCACAGGGGATTCTGTTCCCGCGAGCCGATGAGTAAATTCATTAGCCGTATTATAGAATAAACAGCGGGGGCTTGTCCCGAATGTAAGGTATTTGGAATCGGAAAATAAGGGTTCCCCCGCCCTTTTGCCGGGCGTAGAGCCGTTTTCGCTTCAAGTCGCCGCTTGACTACGCGCCAATCACAGCGATAATGCGATGTCAGCCGGCCAATGGCGTTTGTCCCACACAAAGACAGAAATTGAAAAGGAGCAGGTTCAATGATTAGCGGAGAAAAAGATATGTCAAGGCGGACGTTTCTGAAAACAACGACAGCGGGTGTGGCGATGGCGGCATTGACGCCGGCTTTCGGCCAGCAGAGCAAACCGTTGCGACTGGGCGGGCCGGTCTTTGAAAAATTCGGCGGCCCCGATGAATGGGCAGCGGCGGTAAAACAGCTTGGCTATCGCGCCGCCTACTGCCCGGTCGATGCCAAGGCAACCGGAGATATTATAAAAGCATACGAGCAGGCAGCCGCCAAGGCCGATATAGTGATTGCCGAAGTGGGCGCCTGGGGGAACAATCCGATTTGCCCCGACGAAAAGACGCGCAAGGAATCAATCGCCAACTGCCAGCAGCAGCTCACACTTGCAGAGCAAATCGGGGCAAGATGCTGTGTGAATGTTTCCGGCTCGCGCAATCCGAAAAGCTGGGCGGGCCAGCATCCGCAGAATTTAACGGCTGAAACGTTTGATATGATTGTCGAGTCGGTGCGGACTATTATCGACGGCGTAAAACCAACGCGAACGTTTTACACGCTGGAGACCGGGATGTGGTGGTATCCCGAATCCGTTGATTCATACCTTCGGCTGATAAAGGCCATCGACCGCAAACAGTTCGCTGTCCATCTCGACCCGACAAACCTGATTTACAGCCCCCCGCTGTACTACAACAACGGCAAGGTCATCAGCGAGTGCTTCGAGAAACTCGGTCCAATGATTAAAAGCTGCCACGCCAAAGATGTGAAACTCGGCCAAGGCGCCCTCGCACACCTGGATGAAATTCGCCCCGGCCTCGGCGGTCTTGACTACAAGACGTTCCTCAAAGAGCTGAGCAAATACCCTGATACGCCCCTGATGATTGAGCACTTAAAGGACGCCGAAGAGTACAGGCAGGCCGCTGACCATATACGCAACGTCGCCAAAGAGGTCGGTGTATCATTCGGGTAACAGCCGGAACCCCGGCTGAATCACGCCTTCGGCGGACAAGAGCCGGGGCCAAATATGTTTAATGAGGGGGCGAGTATGAGAAAGACAGGGGTGTTGGCGTGTTTGGGTTTGGTTCTCTCGTGCACAAGCGTCGCGACGGCTGTAGAGGTGGAAGTACGCGAGAAGGATGGCG
>CAYGVZ010000066.1:0-11555 GCA_964353475.1 uncultured Pirellulales bacterium
CGGAGATACTGGCGCTGGCGGCGGCGATTCTGTTAGGCGCTCCCATTGTCTGGCACGCGCTGCGGAGTATGGTCCGCGGCGAAGCACATATGGACGAGCTTGTTGCGCTGGCGATAGTTGCAGCCATTGCTACGCAGAAATACTTTGAGGCGGGGCTGGTTGCGTTTTTTATGCTCCTCAGCGAGCTTGTTGAGAGCCGCACGGCGCTGGGGGCAAGGGCCTCAGTGGAGTCGCTCGTGAAGCTTACTCCTCAAAAGGCGAATCTTATTGAGACGGACGGCTCGGAGCGAGAGGTCAGGGCCGCGGACATCAAGCCGGGCGACAAAGTTCGCGTCAGACCCGGCGACAATATCCCGGTTGATGGTGAGGTCGCGGCGGGTCTCAGTTCGGTCAACGAAGCAACCATCACGGGAGAAGCGCTGCCTGTTGACAAAGTGCCCGGTATGCAGGTTTTCGCGGGCACCGCCAACCTGACCGGTGCACTGGATATCAGAGTGACAAAGGCCGGCGCGGACACGACCCTCGGCAAGGTGCAATCGCTGATTATGCAGGCCGAGCAGACCAAGATTCCACTTATGCGAATCATTGACCGTTACGTGCAATGGTACACGCCGACGGTGCTTATGATAGCCGGTATAATTCTGTTTTTCACCCGCAACGTCGATTACGCAATAACGATTCTGGTGATTGGCTGCCCCTGCTCGCTGATTCTTGCCACCCCAAGCGCGATGGTGGCGGCGATATCGGCCGCCGCCAGGTTAGGCATTCTCGTCAAGAACGTGGCTGATTTGGAGACCGCGGGCAAAATTACCGCAATGGTCTTCGACAAAACAGGCACTTTGACAACGGGTCGGCTTTATGTAACCAAGCTGACGGCGGCGCAGGGCGTTGAGCCGGCGGAGCTGCTTACGGTCGCGGCAGCGGCTGAGAGAATGAGCAAGCACCCCGCCGCAAGGGCATTACTTGAGGTCGCCAAACAGGCCAACCTCACCCTGCCAAGTCCCGATGAATTCAGAGAATCGCCCGGCAAAGGCGTCTCTGCGAAGGTCAACGGCGCAATGATAATGGTGGGCAGAGAGAGCTTTTTGCGGGAAAACAACGTCAGTATGAGCGGCGTAACCGGCACGGAACTGCACGAGGAACAGGGTTTCAGCACGCTGTACGTTGCAAAGGACGGACGATGTGTCGGCTGGGTCGGTATGCAGGACAAGACCAGGCCTGAGGCCAAGCAGGCAGTCGCCGAGCTTATGGACCTGGGCGTCAAAAAGGTGACTATGCTCACCGGCGACAGAGACGAGGTCGCCCATCGTGTCGCAGCCGAGCTGGGCTGCACCGACTATAAGGCGCACTGCCTGCCGCAGGACAAGCTGGCCATCGTGGAGAAAACCAAACGGGATGGGTATGCAGTGCTGGTAGTGGGAGACGGCATCAACGATGCGCCGGCCCTTGCCGCCGGGGACCTTGGTATTGCTATGGGAGCGGCGGGCAGCGATGTTGCCATCAACTCGGCTTCAATCGCGTTATTGAGCGACGACCTCAAGCGTCTGCCCACGCTTGTGCGCCTGTCGCGGAGGACAAGAAGCGTCATAAACTGGAATCTCGGCTTCGGCGTCAGCTTCATAACGGTCGGTATGTGCCTGTTCTTTTTGATTATGCCGACGCTGGCCGCCTTCCTGCATTTCGTAAGCTCGCTGGTGGTAGTGTTCAACAGCGCCCGGCTTGTCCGCCACGGCGAGGAGTTTGGACACCCAGCGCAGCCCTCATAACCACGAGGTGAAATACAACCCGGATGGAATATACGATAGAAACGTTTTCGCTGACAAAGGTCTTCTCGGACTGGTGGGGCCGCAACAAGGTTTACGCTGTTGATGACCTCAATCTTAAAGTCCGCACAAACGAGGTCTTCGGGCTGCTCGGCCCAAACGGTTCAGGCAAGACCACCACCCTCAAGATGCTACTGGGGCTGCTGCATCCTACACAGGGAAGGGCGTTGTGTCTGGGGGGGGATGCGACCGACCCGAAAGTCAACTCGCACATCGGGTATCTGCCGGAGGAATCATACCTGTACCGATATTTGACGGCTCGCGAAACGCTGGACTTTTACGGGCAGCTTTTCAGGATACCTTCAAAGGTGCGCAAGATGCGGACCGAGGCGCTGCTGGATATGGTGGGGCTGAAGGCGGTCGCCAACAGGCAGGTGGGGACATTTTCAAAGGGAATGGCGCGGAGAATCGGGCTTGCACAGGCGCTGATTAACGACCCGGACCTGCTTATACTTGATGAGCCGACAACGGGACTCGACCCCATTGGGACAAGACAAATCAAGGACCTTATTATCGAACTGGCGAAGCGAGGCAAGACCGTTCTTTTGTGCAGTCACCTGCTGGCCGACGTTGAGGATGTCTGCGACCGGATAGCGATTTTGTACGGCGGGAGGATACAGGCCGAGGGGCACGTCCGCGATTTGCTTCAGCACATGGACAGAAGAGAAATCCTCACAGGGCGACTGAGCGATGGCGCAGTCGAAAGAATAAAGCAGATTGTGTCGCAGGAAGGCAGCGGTTTCGCCGTAAGCTCGCCGATGGATAAGCTCGAAACCTTCTTCATCAACATAGTGAACAAGGCGCAGGAGCAGGGCGCTGCGACCAGCGGCGCAGAGAGCAAGACGCAAATCAGCGATTTTTTGACGGGCAAGGCGGCGGAAGCGGCGCCGACTGCGGCCATCCTGGATGAGTTAGCCAGCGCCGATGTCAGGCCTGCACAGGCGCCTGCTGCAGAGCAGGCGAGCGTTCAGCCGGTCGAACACGTCCAAACCGGCGCGGCGGACGAGGACGTGCTGAAGAAACTTACAAGCGTCGAACAGCCATCGGCGCCGAAGCCGGTAAAGGAGCAGGTCGAAGAGACGCCGAGTTCTCAAGAGCAGGTTAATAAGGACGTCCTTGATGACCTCATCGGCCGGCCTCAACCCGACAAGCCCAAACACGGCTCTGCGGAGGACTAAACGATGGGTCGTGTGTGGGCAATTGCAGTGAACACCGTAAGGCAGGCCGTTCGCCTGAAAATCGCCGCTACGTTTATCGTCCTGCTGCTCGTACTGCTGCCGGTGATGGGTTTCAAGGTTACGGGGGACGGCACGCTCAAGGGACGACTGCAGACGTTTATCAGCTACGGGCTGTCTTTGACGGCGGCGCTGCTGTACCTGCTTACAATCATCGCCTCGGTTTTCACCCTCACAAACGACGTCAGGCAAAAGCAAATCTTCACCGTTTTGACCAAGCCGATTCGCCGCTTCGAGATAATCACAGGCAAGTTTCTCGGTATTGTCCTGCTGAACCTGATGCTGCTCGTTCTGTTTTCGGCAATCATATACGGCTTTGTCGTTAATATGCCTTTATTTGTGAAATCCGATGAAACCGAGACAAAGCGGGCGAATAACGAGTTTTTTGCCGCCAGAAAGGCGTTAACGCCGCAGGAGGCGGACGTCTCGAAAGAGGTGGACGAGACGTACGAGAAGCTCAAACGCTCGGGGCAGTTGCCGGAAGGCCTGGACGAGATTCCCCGCGCAAGGCGGAATTACAAGGCGGAGATGTCGCGGCGTGCCAAGCTGGCGAAGCGGGCCGCCGCCGTGGGCAATGAGCTGGTGTGGGAGTTTCATAACGTCCGGCTGGCGGACGCGAACCAGTCGCTGTTCATCAGATATAAATACGATGTCGCGGTCAATCCGCCGGACATGCAGGTTTTCGGCCGATGGTTCGTGGGGGACGACCGGCAGGTAAGGTACGGGATGGGCATTGAGACGCCCCTTTACACTTTTGACCGCAAGGACGCCATCCGCACCGCGACCGAAATTGAGATTCCGGGCGACTGTGTCGCCGGGGATGGTTACGTCGCCGTCGGCTTTCTTAATCCCCCGCTTAACGAGACAACGATAATTTTTCCGCCGGAGGATGGACTGGAGATTCTTTACAAGGCCGACACTTTTACGGCAAACTTCGTCCGAGCGATGCTTCTGATAGGTGTTCGACTTGTTTTTCTCGCCGCTCTCGGCGTTTTCGCCGGGGCGTTTCTTTCTTTTCCGGTGGCAATTCTGCTTTCACTGGCCGTGTTTTTCGTCGCCAATGTCGGCGGCTTTATCCTCGAATCCTTCGAATATGTCGAGGGCGAACTGAACAGTTTACACGGCGCAGCGGTCAAAACCATCATACAACTGCTGCCGCAGTTCGACAAGGTCAGCACCTCGACGTTCCTGGTGGGCGGGCGGTTGCTGAGCTGGTCGCTGCTTGCAAGACAGGCAATAATGACGGTCTGCGTCGAAGCGACGTTATTACTGGCGGCGGCCATTCTGATTTTCCGCTTCCGAGAAATTGCAAAGACCACTCTCTGACGACTATGCGTTTTCGTGACACAATTATCACCGTTGCCTGCGTAGCCCTCGCGGCGGCGTTCATTGTCATCGCCGGCCTGCGGCTCAAGTTCATAAATTCGCAGCGTCAGCAGATGAAACTCATCAGCAACGAGGCGATTGAGAACGCGCCGCCGTCGCTTGCCTTTGCAACAGTGGCTATGGGGGCGTTTCGCGGGCTTGTGGTTGATATATTGTGGATGAGGGCCGACCGGCTGAAAGAGCAGGGGCAGTTTTTTGACGCCAAGCAATTAGCCGACTGGATAACGGTCCTTCAGCCGCGATTTGCGTCGGTATGGGAGTTCCAGGCGTGGAATATGGCGTATAACATCTCGGTGGCCATCCCGGCCGACCAGCCCGAGCAGCGATGGCAATGGGTCAGGAACGGCTACGAGCTGTTGCGCGACAAGGGCATAGTCCTAAATCCGAAGTCAATGCCCTTGTACCGAGAGCTTGCACGACTCTTTCAGCACAAGATAGGCGGCATCTCCGACGATGCCCACAAGTACTATAAGCTCCAACTGGCAATGGCGATGGCGCCGCTGCTGGGGCCGGCTGATGACGCCTGGTTTCAGGCGCTTGTCGATGCGCCTGCCGACTGGGAGCAGGTTGCTCGTGATCCGAATATGGCCGGGTTACTTGCGGACCTCAAGGCCGCCGACAAAACCTTTGAGAATGAATCCGAATTCGTGAATAATTACCTTTCACTGCGCCAAAAGCCCGCAAGGTTCACAAAAGAGGCGTTTGAGACAATCAATCGTTATCGCGGCAAAAGCGTCCTTGAAAAGTTTGACATTTTCGCCAGGGCATACCACCTGCGGAACGTCTGGAAATTAGACCCGGCGCTGATGCAGGAGCTGAATCATACATACGGGCCCGTGGACTGGGATGACCCCAACAAGCATTTACCACTCGACTGGCGTCACGCCGACTGCCACGCGATTTACTGGGCGGTAAAGGGGCTGCGTACCGCCGGCAGGAAAGATGCCAGACCCGGAGTGAAGGCGGATTATCGCGTTGATGAAATCAACACCGACCGCATAGTCGCCCACAGTTTGCAGAACCTTTTTGCATACGGGAAGATGTTTATCTATGACCTGCCGGCCGAGGAGGTCAACAGGACGGCGCCAAAGGCGGGCGATGTATCGGACAAGTCCGTGCTGCCAACAAGAGAGGTTTTTCTCAGGCCGGACCTGCGAATGTTCGAGCCGTACGACAAGGCCATTGTGAACATCATCAATAAGTACGTTGACCCCAACGATGAATCAGCGGACACCTCGCACCAGATAGGTCACCGCAATATGCTCAAGAAGGCGGTCTTTGACTTCTACCAGGCCGGGCACATTATACAGGCACAGAGGATATATAATCGCCTCAGAGAACTTTATCCGCGGGAGGATGTCGCCGAGCTGGATGTCCAGATATTTGTCAGGGCACGGCTGCGCGAGCAGCTCAAGAACCTAACATACAACGAGGCCCGCGAGATGGTACAGATGATGCTGCAAGAGGCATACTTCAGGTACGCGGTTCATGACGATGACGAGGCCTTCGCCAGAGAAAAAATCGCCCAGGAGGTCCACCAGGCATACCAAGCAAAGTGGGAGGCGGAAAACAGAATCGACCTGCCCGATTTCAAGCTTATGCGTTATGCGGCGCTGCTGGACTTTTTCAACGACCAGCAGTATCCGCTTTCATTCAGACGTGCGCTGCTTGCGCGGATAAAGGTTGAAAGGCCAGAACTCGCCGAGCAATTCAGGGCGATTCAAGAACAGATACTCCAACAGGCAGAAAAATCCCCACAACAGCAATGACCCATTCCCGCATTATGGACGATGCCAACGGAGTTTGTCTGACGCCGTCGCAGCAAAAGGCGGTGTCTCATCGCGAAGGCCCGCTGCTTGTGATCGCGGGGCCGGGCAGCGGCAAGACCCGCGTCATCACGCACCGGATAGCTGCCCTGATAGCAGGGGGGGTATCGCCACATAATATCTGCGCCATCACTTTCACCAACAAGGCGGCGGAGGAAATGCGTCAGCGGGCAGTCGCACTCGGCGCATCGGGCGGGGCGCACATCAGCACCTTTCATTCTTTGTGCGTGCGCATCCTGCGGCGGTATGGGGCGAGCGCTGACATAAAGCCGAACTTCAGCATTTATGATGAACGAGACCAGAACACCGCTGTCAAACAGGCTCTGAAAGATTGCTCGATTGACTCGGGCAACTTCCCGCCTGCAAAGACGCTCGATGACATATCCATGCTGAAGAACAGGCTGCTGACGCCGGATTCTTTCGCAGGAGAGGCCGGCGACTACCGTCTGAAAATTGTGGCGAAGGTATATGCCCGCTACCAGGATATTCTCAGCGAACATAATGCCCTCGACTTCGACGACCTTTTGATGGAAGCGGCGCTGCTGCTCGAAAACAACAGGGATGTTTCTAACGCGATGTCGGAGCGGTTCAGGTTTCTTCTGATTGACGAATATCAGGATACCAACCACGCCCAGTACCGTATTGCCAAGGCGCTGGCTCGTCGGCACAACAATATCTGCGCAACGGGCGACCCCGACCAGTCCATTTACCGCTGGCGAGGCGCTGACATACGCAATATCCTCGCGTTTGAGAAGGACTGGCCCGACGCGACAATCATCAAGCTGGAGGAGAATTTCCGCAGCACGCCCAACATTCTTGACGCCGCCGACCGCCTCATAGCCAACAACAGGAAACGCAAAGAAAAACGTCTTGTCGCAACCAGACCGGCGGGCAGCGAGGTAACAGTAGCGGCCTTCGAGGATGAAAGCGATGAGGCGCGGGGCGTCGCGAGTCAGATTAAACGGCTGATTGCGGAGGGTTCATCGCCGAACCAGACAGCCGTGTTCTACCGCATCAACGCACAAAGCCGGTCGCTTGAAGAGGCCTTCATAAGAAGCAAAGTCCCATACCAGATTGTCCGCGGGGTCGAGTTCTACAATCGAAAGGAGATACGCGACATACTGGGTTATCTGAAGGTAATCGTCAATCCCGCCGATAGCGTTGCATTGCTGCGGATAATCAACACTCCTGCGAGGGGCATTGGCAAAACCACCATTGACAAAGTTCACGATTCCGCAGCACTGGCGAAAATCACTATGTATGACGCCCTCAAGCGTGCGCCCCAGCTTGGTCTGGGGCCGGCTGCAACAAAGAACATCGCCGCCTTTGTGAACCTGCTCGAATCCTGGCGCAAGGCCGCTTCTGAAAACAACATCCTTGTCCCCATCGCAGATGAACAGCGCCAGCCGAACAGCAAATCGGAAATTGAAAGTCAAAAATCCGGCGTAGCTGAGATTACCGAACGTATCCTCACCGAATCAGGTCTTGAAAAGTTCCTGAAAGCAGGCGGCACCGAGGGCAAGAACGCCCTTGAGAATATTGAGGAGCTTATCAGCGCCGCCGCCGACTACGACCGCTCCACAGAAAATCCTTCGCTGCTCGACTACCTCCAGCAGGTCGCGCTGTTCAGCGATTCCGACAAGCTCGATACGGCAAGTCAGACGGTCGCCCTGATGACGCTGCACACGGCCAAGGGGCTGGAGTTCGACAACGTATTTATCGTGGGCGTGGAGGATGGACTGCTGCCGCACGAAAGAAGCAACGAGGAGGGAGACGACATTGAAGAAGAACGCCGGCTGCTTTTTGTCGGCATCACACGTGCAAAGACCAACCTGTTCATCACATACGCCCGCTATCGCACCATACGCGGCCAGATGCTCCGCAGCAGGCGTTCGGACTTCCTATATGAACTCGGCCTGAACCTCTCCGAGTCGGATTCCTCCGGTCCGGACGAGGACTCCCAGATTGAAATCCCGTCTCCCGCAAGGCGTAATTCTGAATTCCCAATTCACAGTTCCCAGTTCCGCAAGGGCGATATAGTTGTGCATCGCAAGTTCGGCCTCGGCACGGTGCGCCAGTTCACCGACACCGGCGAAAGCAGCACCGTGGTCGTGGCATTTAACACGGGACAGACGAAGACACTGATGGTAAAATACGCTAATCTTGTGAAAATGTAACGGTACAGTTTTTTTTACAGGAGCAGCGAAATGGCCCGAACAAACCGTCTCAGCACAATCGCTCAAATTGTCCTTGTCCTTTCTTTGACCGCCCTTTTCTCTGCCCCCCTTCGTGCGGGCGTCCGTATCTGGGAAGAGGCGATGACGATGCCGACCTACAAAATCGGCGAGCCCGACTCCGACCCGATGTTCTTCAAGGGAGAGGTCTATCAGGGGGCATCCAAGGTCATCTATCCCTACCCGTTCCTGGACGTCATCACCGACAACAAAATCGACAAGACGTACAACGCCGTCTATCTCGAAAACGAGTATCTCAAATTGTCCTTCCTGCCTGAGCTTGGCGGCCGACTCTTCACCGGGCTTGACAAGACGAACAACTACGATTTCTTCTACCGTCAGCAGGTCATTAAGCCGTCGCTTATCGGGATGTTAGGCGCGTGGATCTCGGGCGGCATCGAATGGTGCGTCCTCCACCACCACAGGGCCAGTACCTATATGCCCGTTGATTACACCATTATCGAAAATCAGGACGGCAGCAAGACGCTCTGGTTCGGCGAAACGGAACTTCGCCACCGTATCAAATGGGTTATCGGCGCGACCGTTTATCCCGGAAAATCGTATATGCAAATTACGGGCAAAATCTTCAACCGCACCCCCTACACACATTCTTTTCTCTACTGGGCCAACGTGGCCGTGCACGCCAACGACAACTACCAGGCGCTCTTTCCGCCGTCCGTCAGCTACGCCGTCTATCACGCCAAGAGCGATTTTGTACACTGGCCCATCTCCAATGAAACCTACCAGGGCGTTGATTACAAGGGCGTTGATTTGAGCTGGTGGAAGAACCATCCCGAACCCGTCTCGTTCTTTGCCTGGAATCTCCAGGATGACTTCTCCGGCGGCTATGACCACGGCAGGAACGCAGGAGTCGTTCACATTGGAAACCACCACATCAACGCCAGTGCCAAACTGTGGGAATTCAGCCCCGGGCCGGCGGGCCGACTGTGGGACAAAATCCTCTCCGACAACAACGAGCCATACGCCGAGCTTATGGTCGGCGGCTTCTCCGACAATCAGCCCGACTATAGCTGGATTCAGCCATACGAAGTCAAGACGTGGACGCAGTACTGGTATCCGGTCCGCGATATCGGCGGCTTCAAGAACGCCAACCTCAATGCAGCCGTGAATCTCGAACTGACACCCGCCAACACCGCCAAGCTCGGCTTCAACGCCACATCGGCGTACACTGAGGCAAAGGCCGTTCTCAAACTAAAAGACAAGACCATATTCGAGCAGAAAATCGACATCGCACCGGACAAGCCCTTTGTCGCCGAGGTCAACGTTGCCGCGGGGGCCAAACAAACAGACCTCGAAGCCGCCCTGCTTACCTCAACAGGCGATAAAATCATCTCTTACAAACCCGTTGAAAAAACCTACGACCCGAATCTTCCCGATGTTGTCAAACGTCCGCCGGCGCCAAAGGACGTCAACAGCATTGAGGAGCTTTATTTCATCGGCCTGCGAATCATGCAGTTCGGCAATCCCACCGTTGACCCGTATCCCTACTTCGAGGAAGCGCTTCGCAGAGACGCCGGCGATTCTCGCGTCAACACCATCCTCGGTCTCGACTTCAACCGTCGCGGTATGTACGCCGAAGCCGAGGAAAAGCTCCGCACCGCGGTCGATCGCATCGCAAAAAACTACACCCGCCCGCGTAATTGTGAGGCGTATTATCAATTAGGCCTGACTCTCAAGGCACAGGGCAAATTCGATGAGGCATACGACAATCTTTATCGTGCAAGCTGGGATCACGCGTACCACTCCGCTGCATATTATCAATTAGCGGAAATATCTTGTATAAAGGGCCATTTTGCTGCGGCGCTGGAACAGATTGACAATTCGATTTCTACAAATGGGCTGAATACCCAGGCCAAAGACGTCAAGGCGATGATATTGCGAAAGTTAGGCAGGACGGAAATGGCTAAGCAAACCGCCTCCGACGTTCTCGGACTCGACCCGATTGACTTCCTTGCGACTAATGAGCTTTACCTGCTTGCGGCCGCCAAAGGCAGTACCGGCGAGGCCACCCGCATCCTCAACGACCTCAAGAAAAAGATGCGGGACGAACCGCAGTCATACATCGAGCTTGCAGCCGACTACCTCAATTGCGGCCTTTATGACAATGCCATCGGCGTACTCGAGCGCGCCGCTCTTATGGACAAGAAGCCCATCAGTACTTACCCGATGGTGTATTACTGGCTGGGATACCTGTACAATAAAAACGGCGACCCGAACAGCGCGGGAAAATATTACGAAATGGCGATGAAGATGCCGTTAGATTTGTGCTTCCCGTTCCGCAACGAGGATATCGATGTCCTCAAGGCGGCTGCCTCGCACAATCCCAAAGACGCGCACGCCTGTTATCTGTTAGGCAATTGCCTGTATGACAAGCAGCCGGAGAACGCCATTATGGCGTGGGAGAAATCACGCGACCTCGACCCGTCTTTTGCAATAACGCATCGCAACCTCGGCTGGGCATACCACAGGGCGCAGAACAACATCCCCAAGGCAATCGCGTCCTATGAGAAGGCAGTCGCCTGCAACAAGAATGATGCCCGTATCTTTGCCGAGCTTGACATCCTCTATGAAGCAGGGGCCGTCGCGCCTGAAAAACGATTAGCTATGCTCCAGGCCAATTACGACACCGTGATTGGCCGGAACGACAGTTTCCTCCGCCTGATTATGTGCCTCGTTCAGCTTGGCAAGTATGATGACGCCATCAAACACCTTGCAGCCAACCACTTCCACGCCCGTGAAGGAGCAGGTGAAATCCGCGATGTCTATGTCGATGCGCATTTGCTCCGATGCCGCGAGAGATTTGTTGCGGAGAAATTCCAGGACGCCCTGGCCGATTCTCTTGCAGCCGCCGAGTATCCGGACAACCTCGAAGTGGGACGACCCAAAACGGACAGACGCAGTCCGCAAATCAACTACTGTATTGCATCCGCCTACGAAGCCCTCGGTGACAAGGCAAAAGCAGATGAGTATTACGCGAAGGCCGCGGAACGCTCTGAAAGGGCCGCCCGACGCTCCCGGACGGACGACGGC
>CAYGVZ010000067.1:0-11287 GCA_964353475.1 uncultured Pirellulales bacterium
TTGCACGGCTGCAAAGGCCGCAGGGACAGAAGATTACAATCACGCCTGCCGACGGTAAATCGTTTGACATCGGCATACCTAATTGTCACAATTCGATTATCTATGTTAAAATAGTAAGCAGAGAAACCAGTCCCGTATGGGAAGTGATTTGTTTTGCGAACAATTCAGGGTTGAATTAGTCGGAGCGGATATATGAAAAAGATACTCAACATAGTGTTAGTCCTGACGGTGGTTTATACGCCGGGCTGCTACAAGGCGCACGATGAGCGGGTCAACGTGCAGGAAGGCATCAGGAGCGACTCGCTTGAAAGCAACATTCTGACGCGGCCGGTCTGGCAGGCATTCAGCGTGCTTATCGGCGAGGGCATCGACATCAAAGACGTGAACATCCGCACAAACGAGGCCGGGTTTATGGAACTCCAGGTCACAGGACAAAACAGGTCTTACGACACGAGGAGATTCCAGTACAAGGTGGAATGGTTAGACAAGGACGGGCAGGTAATCGACTCGAAGACCGCTGTATGGCTGCCGGTATCGGCGCTAAGCAAGGCAACATTTACCATCAAGTCCGTTGCACCAAGCAAGGACGCGGTGAACTTCAGAATGAATACCAGAAAGCAGAGGTGAAGAATATGAAGACAATGTGTTTAAGCGCAGCGCTCCTGGCAACCCTGTTTCTATTCGGCTGCCGGGCAGAAACCGAGAACATCGACGTCGTCAACGATGAGGGCAAGGCCGTGATGGAGCTTGACTACCGCGACTTTGACCAAGCGGCAAGCAAGATGCTGCAGTCGATGTTCCAGTCGGGGGTGCTGGAGAAAAAAGGCGGCGGCAGGTACGTTATGACAACGGGCAGAATCGTCAACGATACTATGCAGCGAATCGACACCGACCAGTTGATGGCTAAAATCGAACGCGACCTTATGAACAGCAAACAGGTCGTTGTGACAAGCGCGGTGGGCGGCGAAGGCGCGACCGATACTATGGTTTACGGGACAAGGGACATAAAGGACTCCGACCGTGCGGACGAATTCAACAAGGACACCCTGCCCGCGAAGGGCCAGCTTATCGCGCCCGAATTGAGCATATCGGGCAAGATTCTGCAGCGCAATATCCGCTACGAAAAAGGCAAGCAGCAGGTGGAGTATTACTTCCAGTTGAGGGTAACGGATTTGACGACGGGTTTGCGGTTCTGGCAGGAAGAAACCATTATCGGCAAGCGAGGCAGCAATAAATCAGTGCCGTGGTAAGTTGCCCGGCGATAGTAAATGGAGACAAACGCTATGAAAAAGCTATTGATAGCGGCGGTTACATTTCTGGTCTGCGCGCCCGTCTTTGCGGCAGATGCCAATAGTCACGCGGTAGTTCAGGAAGTGAAAGGTCACGGGCCTTCAAGAGAGGCGGCGCTCAAGAACGCATTGTATATCGCAGTCGGCGAGGTACGCGGGGTCAAGGTCGGGACAGGCGAATATGAATTCGGCTTTCAGTCGTCCTCTTTAGGCATCGACAGACAGGGGACGCGAAGGAGCGTTGACTTAGACGCGGTATCGCTGCAGACCGGCGGGACGCTTACCACCACGCAGGTCGAGGGATTGGTGAAATCGTTTCAGGTACTGGACGACAAAAAACTGGACGACGGGACATACGAAATAACCGCCCGCGTGTGGGTGTATGACCTTATACCAGTTGACCTGACTGCGCGAGTCCGCGTCGCGCTTATGCCGGTCAAGACCGCCGCAGCTTTGTATTCGTTTGGCCAGGTGAATATGACGGCGGAGGAACTGTCGCGCAAACTCTCGCAGAAACTGGCCGAGGGGCTGACTCAGACCAACAAGTTTGCCGTCTTAGACAGGGAATACATCGCTGATTTCGCCCACGAGCGGAACATACTGCTTTCCGATGACACCTCGCTCGAGGAAAAAGCACGATTGGGCGAAGTGTTAGGCGCCGATTATATGCTTGTGGGTACGGTGAGCGAGGCGCGACTTCGGATAAAAGACCCGGACGTGGATGTGATTGGCTATCGCTCGAAGGAATACGAGGCCGATTTTGTATTTGATTATCGCCTCATCGGCGCGCCTACAAGGCAGGTCAAACTGGCCGAGAGCGTCGCCATCGAGATGGAAACGGACGAAATCAAGACGCTGGTGAAGAAATGGGAGCCGAAGGACCTCGATTACCGCGAACTGACGGACAATCTCATCGCAAAGGTCGCCAACGAGGTCGTCACGGCTGTTATCGAGCGGATATACCCGATTCGTATCGCCGCTGTTGATAAAAACGAGCGGGTCATTATCAATCAGGGCGGCAAGAAAATCAAAAAGGGCGCATCGTTAGATGTGTTCGTGCAAGGCGATGAGCTTACGGATGCGGATACGGGAGAATCGTTAGGCACGGCCGAGACGGCCGTCGCCACAATCAAGGTCGAGAAAGTTACCGCCACCGTTTCTTATGCGAGGGTGGTGAGCGGCAGCGCATCTGAACTGAATCGCGGTATGATTTGCCGCATCAGACCAGCAACGCCCGGCCAGCCGCAAGGCAATTCAAAAAGCAGGATTGAGCGAACCAGCGAGGGCGGCGTCAGATTGCCTTTTGACAAGAATTAGCAGGGCGCAGGGCATCAGGAGAACAGGATACCGGATACTCGATGCTCCAAGAGGGGCGCAAGACAACGGAGGAATGTCCCCTTTTATTCCCCCGCCTTCTGGTGCGAGGCGTGCCACATCAATTTTTTACAAACCAGGTTCCGGCACTCGGGTCTGATTTGAAGAACCTCAGCAGTATCTCAGCTACTTTTTGACGGCCCGATTCGCTCGGATGTGTCCCATCTCGCTCAGTGAGGTCCTCACGTTTCCACACCAGGCCGTCACTCCTGCGGCCGTTCAGCCCGTCAGCCCAAAGGTACGGTCCCCACAGCAGCAATGGCGCCTTAACTTCGCCACGCCCCGGGTCAAAATTCAGACCAGTCGCACCTCTTATCTGGTCTTCGATTAGCCATCTGACAGCAAACGCCGACTCATAAGCATAGGGCTCCGGGTTCAGTTCGACAGTTGCGTACCCTGCATATATCCGACTCGACAGGTATGCGAACCGCAGATTGGCAAACTTCTGCCTGAGCTTTTGCACAATCACAGCCAAATCGCTTTGCATCGCGCGGGCGTGCCTCGGAAATTCGCCTATACGCGCCGGGCCTGGCAGCGCCTGCTTTATCCAGACCACCTGAACCTGCGCCGCTGTCAGACCGGCCTTGCGTATTCGCTCGTCCATCACATCCCACGGCGACTGGCCCTGTCCCGTAACGTATTTCTCCGGATTGGCCCAGTTGCCCGCCGCCTGCCCTCCCTGCGCGCAATCAACAATAATAACACAGGGCGACTTGTTCGCATCCCTGTCAGCCATCTGCTTGAAACAGGAAAATTCCTGAGTCGTGTTTGACATTCCCAGAGAAATGAATCCTATCTTGCCGGTTTTGGATTCGTGTCCCTCAAAGTCGAGCGGCTGGATTTCTGCCAGCGCCTTTTTCGCCGCATCGCGGTGCAATACAGGCGGTTCGTTTCTTCCCTCGCCGTACAGCCCCCCGCTCTCACCTTTGTAGTTTGCGTCGCCTATCTCCGTCAGCGGCGTCAGGCCAATTGTTTCTCTCGGCTGTCGAATGCTCGGGTTCTGACGTTGCTGCCCGCCCTGTTCCGGATACCTCTGTCTTTCGCCGGCACCTTCTGCCCCAGGCGCAGATGCCGCCAACAAAACCACCGTCGCGACAATTAAAGTTAATCTCGTCATCATAACCTCATACCTCCACACCTGGATACTCGATGAAGGGGCGTGTCGCCCTCGACGGCGAATCTTCTCGTGACACCGCTTCTATAATACCGCCCCTGTGCTGCCTGTCAATCTGTTGTCCATCCGATGGTCCATTTCATAGCTCGCCCAGTCGGACTTAACAAGGGTAATCCCTCCAGAAAATGACAGGAAACCAAACCGAAGAAGACAGGCGGCGGTGGGAGTCGAATCCGGCTTCGCTAAGGCTACGCCGAGACAAGCCCGCGAACAGAATGAGAAAAGAAACCGCTGGACACCCATGAGATAGACAAGGGTCATCTCACGGGGTAAAGGCGGCGGTGGGAGTCGAACCCACGGATAACGGTTTTGCAAACCGTCGCCTTAGGCCACTTGGCTACGCCGCCATTACCAATAATTTATATTACCTTGTGCAGATAATTCTGCAAGGTTTTTCCCGACAAGGGCGACAGGACCCCCGGTGAAACCACGCCTGTGGCGGGTTTTGCCACAGAGCTTTTTAGCCACAGAGCACACAGAGATTTAAACTACAAGCAGTGTAAATCCCCCGCAAGGGGTGGCCTGCGCCACGCATTAATCTGTGTCTCGTTTCTCAACCCACTCTTGGCGGCTGATGGACGCTGGCGCCGAAGGAGTCCTCCCATGACTCTTTGAGGACTTCCGAAACAGTCGGATGCGGGAAACTCACGTCCTCGAATTTTTCTGTGCTGCCGATGAGCAAGCGAGCGCCAGCAATAAGCTCGGTGACGCCGGCGCCGACCATAGTGACGCCGAGGATTTTTCCGCCGGCTTTGTCGCGGACAATTCTTATCTCGCCGATTGTTTCGTTATGTGCGACGCTTCTGCCGTTGGCCTTGAAGAACCCCCTGCCGATGACAACGTCAATGCCGAGCTGCGAACATTTATCCTCGCCCTTGCCGACGGAGGCGATTTCAGGGAACGTATAGACCGCCCGAGGGACGAGTGAATAATCGTACATTTTGGCGTTGCCGCCGAGCAGATTTTCTACCGCGACTTCCGCTTCAGCGAAGGCGCCGTGTGCAAGGTACGTTGTGCCGACCGCATCGCCGATTGCATAGACGCCGGGGACACTGGTCTGCATTGTGTCGCTGACCGCTATGACTTTGCCTTTCATTTGGAGGCCGAGGGCATCAACTGTTTCCTTGTCGCAGACCGCCCTTCTGCCGACCGAGACGAGGACCTTCTCGGCCTCAATCATCTGTCCGCCATCAAGCGAGACCTTCGCCGTACCGGCTGATGTATCAACGCCCGTTACTTTGCGGGCGGTCATTATATCGATGCCGAGTTTCTTCAGTTCGCGTTCCATCAACTGGCTGACCCATTTATCCTCGGTGTTAATGATTCGCTCCAGTGCTTCGACGATTGTTACCTTTGTCCCCACGGCGGCATATACACAGGCCAGCTCGCAGCCGATGATGCCGCCGCCGACCACGACCATTGAGGCGGGGATTGCCGACAGTGACAGGGCCTCGGTGCTGCTGAGTATGGTCTGACCATCGTATGGGAAGGCCGGTATCGAGACCGGCTCTGAACCGGTTGCGAGGATTATGCCTTTGCGCACTTCAATCTCCACATCCCCTGCGTTTGTCAGGACGGCTACCTTGTTCGCTGATTTGACCACCCCCCTGCCGGTAAACACCTTGACCTTATTGGCCTGCATCAGGCCGGTAAGCCCCTTGCGAAAGCCGGCGACGATTGCGTCCTTTCGCTGCTGCATCTTGGGCCAGTTGGGCGACGCAGAAGGTATATCAACGCCAACCGCTGCTGCACTGCGGGCCTGCAAGAGGACCTCTGCGGACGCCAATAATGCCTTCGACGGGATACACCCGCGGTTCAGGCAGGTGCCGCCCATCAGGTCCTTCTCGATGACGGCAACAGTTGCTTTTTTCTGTGCGGCCTTTATGGCGGCATAGTAGCCGCCCGGCCCCGAACCAATCACAACGACATCAAAACATTCCGCCATTTTCACCGACTCCTAAAGAACCGTGATTCATTCATCCAACAAAGATGGAGTATAACGCAAGTGAGGGCAAAACGAAACGGGGCTTTCCATCGGCCGCCGCCGAAACGAACAAAACCGCACCGATGTCTTGTTGACCTGCCAATTGCATGCAGGGGCTTATTTCAGCCATTCGTCGATAAGTAATCTCAGGTCTGCCCAGTCAATGGCGCCGCTCTGGTCAAAGTCCAGGCCGCCGCACCAGTCGGGGTCAACGCAAGGCGTATTAAGCCAGGCGGGGGCAAACAACGCAAAGTCGGCAAAATCAATCCAGCAGTCACCGTTGAGGTCGTTAGTCGGACACCATTGCCGCTCGAAGGCACCCATATCGACAATGGGCGGGGAGCCGTTGCCTGTATCTATTTTGTTCGGGTCATCACGGAAACGCCAATTGCCATCGAGGTCGGTGGTAATACCTTCAGGAACGGCATTATTGTCGCCAGCATCGATACAGGGTGAGCCATTCAACAAATGGACATCGCCCTCGATATCATCTTCAGTGCCCCATGGGTCCATACCGATGTTGGGGTCTTCGACAAACAAGGGGTCGGCATTGATATTGCCGGTTCCAGTGTAGCCGCCTTCGACGTTGCTGTATGTAACGTCCGCCTGTTCTATCTGAGTCGATGCCGTGTTTAATCGAACGATGCAGTTTGCTACCTTTGATGGGCCGGAAATACCGCCGCCGTTACCTGGGTAACATTCCGGACCACAGGAGTTGGCCGCATAATTAGCAACAACGGTGCAGTTGCGGATAATTATATTATTCGGGTCCTCATGACCGCATGCGATACCTCCGCCAATGCTGGGGCCTGCGGAGCTCCAGGGAATGGGCGGCGGCTCCGGCGGCATCATTTCTCCTGAGCTGTATCCGCCAATCGCTTTATTTAAGACAATCACGCAGTTAGCAATAGTAACTGTCCTGCCCTCGTATGCGTAGGCGCAGATTCCGCCGCCATAGCCGCCTCCGGACGTTACAGGGCTGCCGCCCGGCCCCGACATTATTCCCGCTCCTTGCGCCCGATTGCCTGTTATTATCGAGTCATAAATCTCGATGGAGCCCTCGGAAAAGACGCCGCCGCCGGAGGCGCTTGCCTGGTTCCATTGCATTGGGTCCGGCATTCCGTCTGCTGAGTTGTCTGTTATCGAGCAGTTGGTTATTACAGGGTGGCTTTCGTATCGGGCAGCAATTCCGCCGCCGCCGGCGGACATCCTTCCGGTTACACCATTACCGGTAATGATACAGTCGCAGATAATCGGCGAAGAAAAAGCATAACAACTGATACCGCCGCCGTAAGAATCAGGCGAATTGCCGGAATCACCGTAGTTATATCGAATAAGGCACTTCGATATCGTCGGAGAGGCGTTAAGGCAAAGTATTCCGCCGCCGCCCTCATAACTGTAGGAAGGAGGTCGGCCGCTTTGTATTGTCAATCCCGCAAGGATGCTGTTTGCCTCTTCGCCGCTGTGGAAATAGAAACCCCTGCCGTTGTACTGGCAGTTGATAATTGTGGCAACGACGGTGCAGGGGTCTTGGGGGTCGGTGCCTGTAACGGTTATCGCCTTGCCGTTGAAGTCAATGTCGCGGTTGCCGACACCGGTATAAGTGCCCGTGGCAATGAGAACAGTATCGCCCGGTCCATCCAGTGCAGCGTCGATACCGCTCTGAATGGTCCGCCTGGCTGTTTGCCAGGTCAGGCCGCTGTTGGCGTCATTGCCGGATGTGCTTACATAAAACGTAATGGGAGATTGCCCGCGATAAAGCGCACGCTTAACGCCGCTATCGGCAAAGTTTGTCTTGTAGGCCCTGGCCTTTAGAGGCGTGGGCAGATTGATGTCAACAGGGATGGTTGAGCCAGAAGCGATAATTGGGTCGCTTTCATTCGGGTCAAGGTCATTAGTCGTATAGTGAATGGTTGCCCCGGGGGTTGCGCAGGTGACTGTAACAACCTGATTCGAATCAAAGGCGCCGCCATTTGGGTCGAAGACGGGTGCAGCGACCACCAGTTGATAAACCGCGGCCGTTATCATACTTGGTTCGAGGCCGGTTTTCCAGGCCCTGGCCTTGAGGGTAAGAGAGCGGTCAATCAACACGCTTGAGCCGGATTCCATAATGGGGTCGCTTTCGTTGGGGTCAAGGCCATTAGTAGTGTAGTGAATGACCGCTTCGGGAGTCGGACAGGTAACAGTAATGTTCTGCTCCGAATTATAGATGCCGCCATCGAGCGAGAAGAGCGGCGATTCCACGCCAAAGTATTCCGACCTGAAGACAGCGAGGCCGCCTGTATAATCGGCCACATAAACATAATCGCCCGATATGGCAACATCGTAGGCCTGTCCCGCTGTATCGTTACCATCAACACGGTTTGGCTCAGCGGGATTGGAGATGTCTATTACCTGCAAGCCGGAATAACCGTCGGCCACGTATGCGTATGTGCCTGCCATGGCTACATCCTGGGCCTGCCCGGTTGTATCATAGGCGCCTACGGGGGTGGGCGAGGCGGGATTAGAGATGTCGATTATCTTCAGACCTGCGTATGAGTTGGCCACGCAGGCGTAGCTGCCTGATACGGCGACGCCATAGGCAGAATCGCCGGTATCGTAGCTGCCCACAAGGACAGGAGAGGCGGGATTAGAGATATCTATCACCACCAGGCCGGAGTACACATCGGCCACATAGGCATACTTGCCCCTGAGGACCACATCGACGGCGCCATAGATGAGTTCACAGCCGCCCACGCGAACCGGAGAAGCGGGAACTGACATGTCTATTACCTGCAGGCCGGTGGAGTAATCAGCCACATAAGCATAGTTGCCCGATACCGTAACGCTCTGAGCGGAACTGTCGGTGTCGTAACCGCCGAGGCAGACGGGCAAAAGCGGATTTGCAACATCTATGACCTGCAGACCGGTGCTACCGTCTGCCACGCAGGCATAGCCGCCCGATACAGCCACGCCGAGGGCGGCACCGTTGGTGTCGCAAATGCCTTTTGGGACCGGTGAGGCAGGATTGGAGATACCTATTACCTGCAAACCGACGTAACCATCGGCGATATATGCGTAGTTGCCGGCCACCATCACACCGTAGGCCTCTATGGTGTCAAAATCCCAGCCACCCGCACGGACAGGAGAAGCAGAATTAGAAATGTCGATTACCTGAAAACCAGCAGATACGTCGGCCACAAAGGCATAGTTGCCCAACAAGGCAATGCCGTAAGCGTAACCGCTGGTGTCAAAGCCGCCAACGCGGTTAGGTTCGGTGGGGTTAGAAATACTTATTACCTGCAGGCCAGCACTACCATCGGCCACGTAGGCATAACTGCCTGATATGGTCACGCCGTAAGCAGACCCGCTGGTGTCGTAGCCGGCGATTCGATTTGGTTCAGCGGGATTAGAGATATTTATCACCTGGAGACCAGCGCTATAATCGGCCACGTATGCGTAATTGCCTGATACGGCCACGCCATAAGCCGAGCCGCTGGTATCATAGCCGCCCACGCGGTTTGGCTCGGCGGGATTCGAGATGTTTATTACCTGCAGACCGGCGCCATAATCAGCTATGTATGCGTAATTACCCGATACAGCCACACCTAAAGCATAACCGCTGGTGTCATAGCCGCCTATGCGGTTAGGTTCGGCGGGATTAGAGATGTCGATTATCTGGAGACCAGCGGTATAATCGGCTACGTATGCGTAATTACCCGATACAGCCACACCCAGCGCAGCACCGCTGGTGTCATAGCCGCCCACACGGACGGGGGACGCGGGATTGGAAATATCTATCACCTGCAACCCGGAATAATAGAGGGCTACGTAGGCATAATTGCCTGAAACAGCCACGCCTCGGACTGTATTCTGCAGTTTAATCTGCCCCAGTACTGTCGGACTTGCCGGCTGCGATATGTCCAATACAACCAGTGATGCGCCCATACCCACATAGGCCCGGTTTCCGGAGACCGCCACGGCGTAACTGTCGCCGCCAGTCCAGCCACCGACTAATTCGAGAGGCGGATTCGCACAGACAGTCGCCGGGCACATTCCTAAAAGTGTGAAAAACAACGATATCCCGCAGAGAGACAACAACCACTTCATAACCACTCCTCCTTTTGCAGGGTTACGATGTTCCTGTTGTTATAAACGTGTGTCAACTAAATTTTAAGCAATTATTATAGGACACAGGGAGCAGCTTTGCAATGAAAATCCAGGGTTTCCGGGGACAGGGACACAGGATAATGAGCGGGGATTGGGAATGAAGAATAAATCCAGTCCGCAGAAGAAATTACGAGCTTGTTAAAATGGCGTCGATACACTGCAATTCCGCATTGGTGAAGGGGAGGTTATTCAGTGCGGCGACATTCTGCTCCAGTTGCGCGACGCTGCTTGCACCGACCAGCACAGACGTAACGCGGGCGTCTTTGAGTATCCACGCCAACGCCATTTGAGCCAAGGTCTGGCCCCGCGCAACAGCCATTTCATTCAGCGCCCGAACTTTCTTCAGCACCGCCTCTGTTACCTGCTCACGCTTGAGGAAGCCATGCGGCTTCGCGGCCCGTGAGCCGTCAGGGATACCCTGAAGGTACTTGTCGGTCAGGAGTCCCTGTGCAAGCGGCGAAAAGGCGATACAGCCGATGCCTTCCTTTTCGAGTACATCCAGCAAGCCGCCTTCGACCCATCGCTCGAACATCGAGTATTTCGGCTGGTGAATAAGACAGGGCGTTCCGAGGTCGCGCAGGATACGGGCGGCCTCGGCTGCCTGGTCGGGTTTGTAATTGGATATGCCCGCGTAAATCGCTTTGCCCTGGCGAACCGCTGAATCCAGCGCGCCCATCGTTTCTTCGAGAGGCGTATTCGGGTCCGGCCGATGCGAGTAGAAGATGTCCACATAGTCAAGCCCCAGGCGACTGAGCGACTGGTCCAAGCTCGCCAGCAGATATTTCCGCGAGCCCCAGTCGCCATAGGGGCCGGGCCACATAAGGTAGCCCGCCTTCGATGAGATAATCATCTCATCGCGATGTGCTGCAAAATCCAGTTTGAGGACTCTGCCGAAATTTCGCTCAGCCGAGCCGGGCGGCGGGCCGTAATTATTGGCCAGGTCAAAATGCGTTATTCCCAGATCTAACGCCCGGCGAATCATTGCTCTGGCCGTTTCGAAATCATCGACATCACCGAAGTTGTGCCACAAGCCCAGCGAGACAGCGGGCAGCAGCACGCCGCTTCGCCCGCAACGGTTATACTTCATTCGCTCGTACCTGTTTTCCGCCGGCCTATAAACCATTTGCAGCACTCCTTATATGTCCTGAGAGAGTATCAACAAAAGCTGGGCAGCGTCAAAACAAAACTGTTTTTTCGCTCGCTCTGCTTCGTCTAAAGAATACCTTGCAAAACGCGAAAATGTCTTATAGATTAAGTGCATTCTGGCGGCGTAGCTCAGTTGGTTAGAGCATGGGATTCATAAGCCCAGGGTCGTCG
>CAYGVZ010000068.1:0-11190 GCA_964353475.1 uncultured Pirellulales bacterium
CGAGGGATGCGTGGCGCTGAATGTAATCCCGGACCGCAATTACACGGCGGGCAAGACCGACCAGAAATTGAAGAACCTCCATCAGATAGTCGAAGCGGCGGACAAACGCAATCTTGTCCTGATAGAAGGGACGGAAATGAACAGTCCCGGTCAAAAGTTTGTAGATGACTTCGGGACAGGAGAGTTGTCGCCCCTCGTTCCGGTATTCCTGAAAGGTGCGCACATTGCTTATGCACACTCTGTACTGCAGCGCAAGTGCGGACTGGGGTATTGCAGCGATTGGGCAGCGCGGAGTTTCAAGAACGTCAAGGAAAAGAATGAGTTTTTTGAAAAGGTGGGGATGTCGCTTGAGCCGGCGAGGGAAAACGGACTGGCAAAAGCAACAAACAAGGCCACGCCACAAGAGATATTGAAGAAAGCAGCGAATTGAACGAAGGGACTGTTTAATGTCGGAACTGCCAAGGACTCAATATGCGGTGCAGTTGGTCGGGCCAAGCAAGGCGGTGCTGAACAAGAGCAAGGAGGTAGCGCCGCCCGGTCGGCATCAGGTTGTCTGTCGCATTGAGGCGGTGGGGCTTTGCTTTTCCGATTTGAAGCTGCTCAAGCAGTTTGCCGCGCATCCGCGAAAAATGGAGATAATGAGCGGCATTGATTCGCAGGTGCTCAGCGAAATCTCAAGTTATATGCCGGGGGAAAAACCGACCGTGCCGGGGCACGAGGCGGTTGTATGGGTGACGGCTGTGGGACCCGAGGTTGAGAAATTCAGGCCGGGCCAGAGGTTCTTAGTGCAAACGGACTATCGTTGGCTGCCGACCGCGCAGTCGAATGCGTCATTCGGGTACAACTTCGAGGGGGCGCTGCAAGAATACGTCCTGATGGATGAGAGGGTAATCACGTCGCCGCAGGGTGAGTCGATGCTTATCCCCGTGCCGGAGGACTTGAGCGCATCGGCGATTGCGTTGATAGAGCCGTGGGCGTGCGTGGAAGACGCATACGCAAGTCCTGAACGTCAGACCGTAAAAGCCGGGGGCAATATGCTCGTCGCCGCCGACAAACAAATCGGCCCCGATACACTGCGCAGGATTTTCGACAAATACGGAAGACCCGCGAACCTGACGTGGGCGTCGCAATATATGCAGCCGGCGATTGCGGGCGTGAATACCCAGCAATGCGGGGACATATCGCGGCTGCCTGACGCGAGCTACGACGATGTGATTTACTTCGGGAGCATCGCGGACGTGGTGGAGGCAATTTCGCCCAAGGTTGGCCCCAAAGGGCTGCTCAATATCGTTCAGTGCGGCGGCAAGTTCGGCAGAGAAGTCGTCACGCAGGTCGGGCGAGTGCATTATGGTGGAATCCGAATAATCGGCACAGCAGGTATTGACCCCGCAGATGCAATTGAAGCAATTCCGAAAAACGGTGAAATACGCGAGGGCGACAAGATTCACGTGGTGGGCGCCGGGGGGCCTATGGGCGTAATGCACGTCATACGCAACATTTGTCAGGGCGTCAAAGGCGTAAGTGTTTTTGCCGGCGACGTTGACGACGAACGGTTAGCGGCCTTGTCGAAAATAGCCGAGCCACTTGCGAAAAAGAATGACGTCCGGTACGTCCCGTACAACGCAGCCAAAGACAAAGTCGATGAAGCGTTCAATTACATTGCACTGATGGCGCCGGTGCCGGACCTTGTCTCCGCCGCCGTCAAGACCGCCGCAAAGCGGGCGATTATAAATATCTTTGCGGGCATACCTGCGGCTGTTACGGGAAAAATCGACCTCGACGCATATATCGAAAAGCAGTTGTATTTCATCGGGACAAGCGGCTCGGTTCTCGATGATATGAAGCGAGTGTTAGCCAAGGTCGTCTCCGGCCGGCTCGACACCAACGTCTCGGTTGCGGCGGTCAGCGGATTAGATGGCGCCTGCGACGGGATGAAGGCGGTCGAGAATCGCACAATCGCCGGGAAAATTATCGTTTATCCTTCTTGTAAGGGCTTGCCCCTGACGCCGCTTGAAAAACTCGCCGCGACAATGCCCGATGTCGCCGCCCTTCTCAACGACGGTCTCTGGACTAAACAAGCCGAACGGAAGCTTCTGGAAAACCGATGAGGGGCTGCGATGAAGCGACGTGCGTTCAAGATGAAGTTAAAACGGGGGTTTGAGGAAGAGTACAAACGCCGGCACGATGAGATTTGGCCCGACCTTGCCAAACTGCTGCGGCAGGCGGGGATGCGGGATTACTCGATATACCTGGACAAGGAAACATTGACGCTGTTTGCCGTACAGAAGATAACGGACGATAACAAGGCATCCCAGATTGCCGGCCAGGCGATAATGCGAAAATGGTGGGATTATATGGCTGATATTATGGAGGTCAATGCCGACAACTCACCGGTGACAGTTGAATTAAAAGAAGTATTTCATTTGGATTAACGAGTCAGGAGCGCCTATGAATCCAAGGCAGCGCGTATTTGCAGCCATCAATCATAAACAGCCCGACAGGACGCCGGTTTTTGCGACGCTTACGCCGCAGGTCGCCGAGAAACTGTCAAAGGCAATGAACGTTCCGTACGAACTACCTCTTGATTCACTGCTTTCAACCCGGATATCGCACAGCGGCCTTTTGACGAAACTCGGCAACGATTGTGTGGGTATAGCCGCATGCGCACCTAAGGCATCGCCCACTCGAACAATGGCGGATGGAACGATTGTCAACGAATGGGGGATGCGGTTTAAGCCGTGCGGCCTGTACTGCGAATTTTACGAGTATCCGCTGTCGGCCGCGGAGACGATAACGGATATAAAGAATTACAAGTTCCCCGACCCGCTCGCCGAAGGCCGATACGATGCGGCGAAGGAAACCGTGAAAAAGTTCGGGAAGGAATATGCGGTCTTCGGCGATTTGGAGTGCTCGGCCTTCGAGACGGCGTGGTATTTGGTCGGGCTTGAGAAGTTCCTGATGGACCTTGCGATGGAGAAGGAGTATGTGTTTGCCCTGCTGGACAGAATACTTGAGATTACGATTGAGACGGGCAGACAGTTGATAAAGGTGGGCGCGGATGTAATCTGGGCCGGAGACGATTTCGGCGGACAAAACGGAATGGTGATGTCCCCACAAACATGGCGCAAGGTCTTCAAGCCGAGAATCAAAAGAATGTTCCAGGAATTCCGCAATACCAGGCCGGACATCAAACTGGCGTGGCACAGTTGCGGCTCGATAGTTCCGATAATACCAGATTTTATCGAACTGGGACTTGATATTCTCAACCCGATACAGCCGTTGGCCAAAGGGATGGAGCCGGAGTTTCTGAAAAATACGTACGGCAAGGATTTGACATTCTTCGGCGGAATTGACCTGCAGGAGCTGATGCCGCACGGCACGCCCGAGCAGGTAAAAGAAGAGGTCAAGCGTCGGATAAAGATTTTGGGCAAAGGCGGCGGATATATTGTTGCACCGGCGCATAATATACAGGATGATACGCCCCTTGAGAACGTTTTTGCGATGTTTGAAGCGGTCAAGGAAGGACCCTGAAGACAGAAAGAAACCGTGAGGCAATCAGAATTGTTGCGGCCAGGCCGCAAGGAGGACAGAACAATATGGGTATTCTCGACATATTCAAGAGCGGTACAACCATCGTTTACGACACGGCAAAACAACGGTACGCCGAACTCGGCGTCGATACTGAGGCCGCGATTCAGCGCCTAAGCAAAATCGCCATTTCGCTTCACTGCTGGCAGGGAGACGATGTGGGCGGATTCGAAGGCATAGGCGCCGCGGCGGGCGGCGGCTGCCTGGCAACCGGCGCATATCCCGGCAAGGCAAGAACGCCGGACGAACTGAGAAAAGACCTCGAAAAGGTTTACAGTCTGCTGCCCGGCAAACACCGCCTGAGTTTGCACGCGAGTTACCTGGAGTCAGGCGGTAAAAAAGTTGAACGTGACCAGGTCCAGCCCGAGCATTTTGCGAACTGGGTCGGCTGGGCTAAACGGCAGCAGATAGGGCTTGATTTCAACCAGACGTTCTTCTCGCACCCCAAGGCGGCCAGCAACTTCACGCTGTCGCACTACGACCAGACAATACGCAAGTTCTGGATTGACCACGCCATTGCCTGTCGAAAAGTCGGCGAGTATATGGGCAAACAATTGGGCACGGCCTGTGTGACGAACCTGTGGATACCGGATGGGTACAAGGATACGCCGGTTGACCGCAAGCGTTCGAGGGAGCTGCTCAAGGATTCGTTGGACAAGATATTCGCCGTCAAATTCGACAAAAGGTGTCTGTTGGACGCAGTAGAGCCGAAGCTGTTCGGCATCGGTGTCGAAAGCTGCACGATTGGTTCATTTGAGTTCTATCTCGGTTATGCCCTCAAGAACAACACGCTGCTTTGTCTGGATATGGGACACTATCACCCGACCGAGCAGGTCGCAGACAAAATCTCGTCGGTTCTGCTGTTCCTTGACGAGATTCTGCTGCACGTCAGCAGGCCCGTCCGCTGGGACAGCGACCACGTGGTCATCCTGTCAGATGAACTGCAGGACCTTGCGAAAGAGCTGGTACGCGGCAACTTCTTAGACAGGACGCATATCGGGCTGGACTTCTTCGATGCAAGCATCAACCGCGTTGCGGCGTGGGTAATAGGGACACGCTGTATGATTAAGGCGCTGTTAATTGCATTGCTCGAGCCGATTGACAAGCTCCGCCAGATGGAGGCAAGCGGCGATTACACGTCTCGGCTTGCGATGCTTGAAGAGGCCAAGACATTGCCGTTCGGAGCCGTCTGGGATGAGTATTGCAGGCGAATGAATGTACCCGTAGGCGAGGCGTGGCTGAACGAGGTCAAGCAATACGAGAAGGACGTGCTGAGCAAACGCGTTTAGTGTATAGGGATTAAGGAGAAGCTCTATGGAGACGAATCCTGCACTTGGGATGTTCCTGTTCACGCTGGGCGGTCTGGCGGGGGCGGTATTCTATATGCCCTTCAAAAAAGTCAAAGAGTGGGCGTGGGAAAGTTACTGGATGATTTATGCGGTCGTCGGGCTTGTGATTGTTCCATGGATACTGGCCCTATCGACCTCGCCCAACGTTATGGCGGTTTTGAAGGGGACGCCGAGCAAGGAGATATGGTACTGCTATCTCTGCGGCGCGGCCTGGGGACTCGGGGGTCTGACCTGGGGTCTGATGATTCGCTATTTGGGCGTTGGACTCGGTTTGGCGCTCGGCTGCGGCCTGGCATCCTCCGCGGGGACACTGGTTCCCAAGATAATCAAAGGTGAATTCGGCGCCCTGTTTCAGTCGACGTCAGGCATTGTATCATTCATCGGCCTTCTCGTCTCGATTGTCGGCATCATCCTGGTCGGGATGGCGGGAATGTCCAAAGAGAACGAGATGCCCGAGGAAGAAAAGAGAAAGGCCGTCGCGGAGTTCAACTTCAAGAAGGGCATTCTCATAGCCATCTTCTCGGGCCTGATGAGCTCAGCGATGAACTTCGGCCTTCAGGGGGGCCCGACAATGGAAAAGCTTGCGGTGTCAACCTTGCCGTTGACCAGCGACACGTGGAGAGGGATGCCGGTACTTGTAGTGGTTCTGCTCGGCGGCTTTACCATCAACTTCTTATGGTGCCTGATGCTCAACCTGAAAAACAGGACCGCCGCTGATTATGTCCGACCGGAAGGACCGGTCCTTCTTGCAAATATCGTCTTTGCTGCCGTAGCGGGCGCAATCTGGTGCTCGCAGTTTATATGCCTCAAGACAGGCGAACCGGCAATGGGCAAGACGGCCTATATCGGCTTTGCGATACTGATGGCCGGTCAAATCCTGTTCAGCAGCTTGCTTGGCACCGCGATTGGTGAGTGGCGGGGGACAAGCGGCCGCACCAAAACACTGCTCGGATTTGGGCTGCTGTTGCTTGTTTCTTCCTTTATTGTCGCGGCCTACAGCGGCTATCTCGCTCAGCAGGCATAACCGAGATGGGCGGCGTGCCGCGAAAATTGAATCTCGCTGTCAGACCAGTGCAGGTGCAGAACAGTGGCTGAGGCAGGTCAGAACAAGCACACTATCATAAAGGCGCTCGACAAACTCTATGAGTTTGAGCGAGCTCCGGTAACACCGGAACATCTTCAAGCCGGTCGGCACTTTGCGGGTTGTTTCGCCGGCGAGCACGTGGCCGCGACTGAGTTTGTCATTGGCGCACTGTTTGTCAGCAAGGGGGCGCATACCTGCGACGTTATTGTCGGCCTGATTCTCGGCAACCTGCTTGCGGTACTGTCGTGGGTGCTTATTTGTGCGCCGATTGCCGTGCAGACCCGGCTGACGCTTTACTGGTATCTGCGGAAAATCGCAGGCCCTGCGCTGATGGTCGTTTACGGCATCCTCAATGCCGCGATGTTCGGCATTCTCGCAGGCGCTCATATCACCGTCTCTGCCTCGGCGGTGCGCCTTGCCTTTGGCATACCGCCGCAACTGGGCTGGCTGCCGACCGACATCAGATTTGTCTTCGTCGTCCTCGGCATCGGTACTGTTGTCGTGATACTGGCTATCCTCGGATTTAAGAAACTCTCGGAATTCTCGGAGGTATGCTCGCCGTGGATGTTCCTGATGTTCATAGCAGGCGCTCTTACAATGATACCTGCGATTCTTGGAACTTTCCCCGAACTAAGGTCGATAACGAGCTTCTACGATTTCTGGCGTCTGGCCGATGCACGAATCTGGCCCGGTCCTCAGCCGGGACAGACAGAAGCGCTCGGCTTTTTGCACATCGCCTCGTTCGCCTGGATAGCCAACCTTGGGATGCACATAGGGCTTTCTGATATGGCCCTCTTCCGCTATGCGAAAAACGCCGGTTATGGATTTTACTCGGCCTTCGGAATGTACCTGGGGCATTACCTTGCCTGGATTTGCGCCGGGATTATGGGGGCGGGCGCCGCAACAGTTTTGGGAAAACCCCTGACCGAGCTTGATGCCGGCGCCGTGGCATTTCAGGCGCTCGGCCTCGGCGGAGCGATTGCGGTAGTAGCCGCCGGCTGGACGACGGCAAACCCTACGATTTATCGCGTGGGTCTGGCACTGCAAGTTGCGACACCGAACTGGCCGAGGTGGCTCGTAACGTTAATCGCCGGCGCGGCGATAACGATTATCGCCTGCTCGCCCTTCGTGTTCACAAAACTCCTGGACTTTGTGGGCATCTATGGACTGCTGCTGATGCCGGTAGGCGCGATTGTCTTTGTTGAACACTGGATATTCCCCCGAATCGGATTGACTCGATACTGGACGGCGCGCAAGGGTAACGCGATTAACTGGCCCGCCGTGCTTGCCTGGCTGCTGACACTGGCAATGGCAGTAGCGCTGTGGCAGAAGCATATACTGCACTTGTTTTTCCTGATAATACCGGTGTGGTTCTGCTCGGCTGCGCTCTACATAGTGTTCGCAGCCATTGGCGGAGCAAGGGAGAAACTGCCCGAACTGAAAGAGGAAGCTGCACACGTTGCTGAAATATCACCCCCAGCAAAAGTCGCCGCCAGGCGGAACGCGCCGATGCATATCGTTGGGCTTATCGCAGTCGTATCGCTGTTGTGTATTTTCGCACTGTCGATATGGGTCGCAAAGGCCGGTATGGACGTTTATAATACCCGGCTGGCGCAGTTCAAAACCATCTGCGTCTATCTGACGGCTGCGTACTTCATATTCAGCACCGTCTGGATAGTTCTGAAAGACAAAGGTACGCCGACAAGTCACGCTTGATTGCGGCCGCAGGCGCAGACAATTAGAAAACGGAAAGGAGCGGGATATGGCTGACACAGACACCGTCAAAGAGGCAAAGAACTTTTATGAAGACATCCCGATGGACAGGCACGGTTTTTTTCTCAAGGGCGCAAGCGCTCTTGACTGGGGGATGAAGAACCGCCTTTCGCGGATATTCAATCCACAAACCGGGCGAACCGTGATGCTGGCAATCGACCACGGGTATTTTCAGGGTCCGACGACGGGTCTTGAGCGGATAGACCTCAAAATCGTACCGCTGATGTCTTACGCAGATGCAATTATGCTGACGCGGGGAATTCTGCGCACGACGGTCCCGCCAACGCTCACCAAGCCGATAGTGATGCGATGCAGCGGCGGGCCCAGCGTCTTGAAGGAACTCTCGAACGAGGAGCTTGCAGTTGACATAGAAGACGCCATTCGGATGAACGTCTCGGCGATTACGCTCCAGGTGTTCATAGGCGGCGAGTACGAAACGCGGTCCGTCCATAATATGACTCGGCTGGTCGATATGGGCCTGCGTTATGGCATCCCGACAATGGCGGTAACGGCCGTGGGCAAGGATATGAAACGCGATGCAAGATACTTCCGCCTGGCCTGCAGGATGTGCGCGGAACTCGGCGCACAAATCATCAAGACGTATTACATAGACGAGGACTTTGAGACCGTCACGGCTTCCTGCCCGGTGCCGATTGTGATGGCTGGGGGCAAGAAGATTCCTGTACCCGATGCCCTCGCTATGGCTTATAACGCCGTCCGGGAGGGTGCATCAGGCGTGGATATGGGAAGGAACATATTCCAGAGCGATGCCCCGAAGGCAATGATAGAGACGATCCGCAAGGTTGTTCACGAGAACCTGAAGCCGGCCGATGCCTGTGAACTCTACGAGACACTCAAGGCCGAAGAGGTGAGTGTTCGGGTTTAGAACCTCCGACATAATGATGGTCATTGTAAGCGACCTGTCCTCCGTAGTCCCTTGGGGACCTGTCCCATAGAGACGAAGGATGTAGCGAACAATGGCACAAAGCGTATTTTCTAATTGCAACCGGTATAACGGGGTAAATAAATGAAAGATAATCCTGCCCCTCTTAAAGACAAAGTCGCGTTGATAACCGGCGCAGCCGGCGCTATCGGCTATGCTGTAGCACAGGCGCTGTTGGAAAACGGCTGCCGCGTAGCGGTGAGCGACCTGCCCGGTCAGAAACTCGACGACTTTACGAAGGATTTAAGAAAGCAGGCACCCGAGAGAGTAATCGGTGTAGGACTTGATGTTACCGACAAGGATTCCGTAACAAACGGCTTCCAGTCGGTCATCGACACGTGGGGTAAGATTAACATCGTAATAATAAACGCCGGTATCGCTCTGGTCTCAACCTTAATAGAGATGGATATCGAGGCCTTTCGCAAACTGGAAAAGGTAAATGTAGAAGGCACGCTCCTGACGCTGGCCGAGGCAGGGCGGCGATTTATAAAACAAGGGATGGGTGGAGACATCATCATTATGTCCACCAAGAACGTTCCATCTCCCAGCGCCGGCTTCGGGGCCTATAGTGCAACGAAAGCCGCCTGCCATCAATTGGGACGCATTGCCAGTCTTGAATTTGCCCAATACGATGTCCGCGTCAATATGGTAGCGCCCGATGCGGTGTTCTCGGAAGGAAAATACAAGTCGGGCTTATGGGAGGAGATAGGCCCGGAGCGAATGAAGGCGCGGGGACTTGACGCAGACCAGTTGCAGGAGTACTACCGGAACCGAAACCTGCTCAAGGCACGGGTAACGGGACGACACGTCGCCAACGCCGTGCTGTTTTTTGCCACGCGCCAGACGCCCACCACCGGCGCGACAATTCCCGTCGATGGGGGGCTGCCCGAGGCCACGCCGCGATAAATTTGCCCGCACCAGCCGGAATATGGCTGACGCAAAGCCCTGTTTATGATAAAAATATACCGCATCGTTCATACTTAACATATTGTGGCAGCAAGTAGCACGGGCTTCTCCGCCTTTGGCGGATGCCGGCACGGCCAAGATGGCCGTGCTACGGAGAATACTGAAAAAATGAATAAGACCTTAGCGGACTTGATTAAAATCTCAAACACTACAGGCAGGGATTCCACACTTGTACAGGGCGGCGGCGGAAATACGTCAGTCAAAACCGATGACGGCAGGTTTATGTACATCAAGGCAAGCGGCACCGCCCTGAAAGATTTGAGCGAACGCGCCGGCTGGCGGCGGATGCGACTTGCGCCCGTGCTCGATGTTATCAGGGACAAGGAATTAGGCAAGCTGCCTGCGAATACTCGCGAGCCGGAAGTCGTCAATCGGCTGCTTCTGGCGTGCGACGACGATGTTAAAAGCGGGGCAAGGCCTTCGGTTGAGGCGCACCTGCACAGTATGCTCGACAGGTGTGTAATTCATCTGCATCCCTGGATTGTATCGGCCTATGTCAATGCGAGAAACGGCATAGAGGAGCTTGAGCGGCTTTTCGCCGGTTGGAAATACCCGCCATTATGGATTCCTTATACCGACCCGGGATTTCTCCTCGGCAAAAAGGTCTCGCAGCTTATCGGCGGGTACGAAAAGCAATACGGACGCAAACCCAATGTATTGATACTCGCCAAGCACGGCTTATTCGTCACCGCTCCGACTGCGGACGGCGCAATTCAACTCGTGCACAGGGTCATTCGGCTGTTAAAAACAAAACTCGATACCCCGAGGCATCGAAAAATCAGCCCCCCTGCCGACAGGATACTCCAGGCAAAGTTCGCTGTTCGCAAGGCGGTACTTGAGGCAACGGGACAGTATCTGCCCGTGAAATTTGTCGCCAATGATATTGTTTCAGCATTTATGACTCGCAAAGATGCCGCGAAACTGCTGCGGACGCCTGCACTGAGTCCGGATGAGCTTGTCTATGCTAACGGTACGGCTATGTGGGTTCCCAAATGCGATTCGGCGGCGATTGCAAAGAAGCTCAGGATACTGGTGGAAAAGGGACAAAAGCCGTCAGCGGCTTTTGTGTTCAAAGGGTTGGGGCTTTTCATTGCCGCCGACCGCAAGACCATCCCGACCGTCGTAGATATTACCAACGGCTCTCTTCAGATACGAATGTGGGCGACGAACCTGGGCGGCGTCCTTGCGCTCACGGCCCGCGAACAGGATTTCATCAACAACTGGGAATCAGAGGCATTCCGCAAACAGTTGATGAGCACCGCAGGCGCCGGCACATTGAAAAACCGCATCGCCGTCGTTACCGGAGCGGGCAGCGGCTTGGGCAGAAGCATTGCTGTCGGTCTTGCACGCGCGGGCGCTATGGTCGGCCTTGCAGACATCGACACCAATGCCGCCGAGGAAACAAAGAACGTCATCGCTAATGAACTTAAAGATGCTTCCACCCTCGTCCTCGCCTGTGATGTCACAAGCGAAACAAGCGTCGATAA
>CAYGVZ010000069.1:0-11182 GCA_964353475.1 uncultured Pirellulales bacterium
CCGTTCTCTGTTGCGAAGGCCGCAAGTTCAGCGGCGCCATCGATTTCAGCAGCTATGGTTATGAGCTTTATACCATGCTGTGCGATGTCAATTAATCGCCCCAGGTAAGCGATGTCCGGCTTTCTGACCCATTGCGGATTGTGGGCGCCTCTTGCGCCTTCAACGCCTGAGATGAAGGGACCTTCAAGGTGGATTCCGAGCAGTCGCCCTCGAAACTCGTCGCTGTTGATGGCCTTTGCCATTATCGGCAGGTTGTGCGCATACGCCTGGTCGGCGCTTGTTATCATCGTCGCCAGGAATGCAGTCGCGCCTGACTTGAGCATTTCATGGCAGGCAGCCGTGAATGTATCTTCGGTCAGGTCCGGCTGCGAGAAGTCCACGCCCTTGTAACCATTCACCTGCAGGTCAATCAATCCCGGCGCTTTCATCTATCCGCTCTCTTATAATCGCCGCAAGAAAGCAGTGATGCCGATTCCTCGTCTAAGAGTATCGTGCAGTTGTTATGCTGCTGCAGAACCGACGCTGGGCAGTTCGGAGTCACCGGCCCTTCGAGGGTGTTCTTGACAGCTTCGGCCTTGCGCCGGTCGGGCACGGAGACAATGAGAGCGGCACTCTTCATAATCTGCCTGATGCTCATTGATATTGCGCTGGTGGGCACATCGTCGAGCGTTTCAAACCAGCCCTCGCCCAACTGTTGCTTTCGGCATTTCTCATCAAGCCGCACGATGATATACGGTTCTTCGGTCTTGAAGTCGGCAGGCGGGTCGTTAAACGCGAGGTGGCCGTTTTCGCCAATCCCGGCCAGTGTAACGTCAATCCCACTTGCCGCTATGAGCTTTCCCAGCCGTCGGCACTCCTGCTGCGGGTCGGCAGCGTCGCCGTTGACTAAGTGCATCGCTTTGAGCGTCCCCACCCTGTCCACGAAGCGTTCCTTAAGATATTTTCTGAAGCTGGCCGGGTGCACTGCTCCAAGACCGATGTATTCATCCAAATGAAACATCACGACTTTGGACCAGTCGATGTCTTTTTCTGCGGCTAAATGTTCGAGCACCTCGAACTGGCTTGCACCGGTCGCAAGGGTGATATTTGCCTGTCCCCTGGCTTGAATTGCATTTCTAATCAGTTCGGTGGCGAGCTTCGCCGCCGCTGCGCCGAGCTGGGACTTGGTCTTGAAGATAATCTTTTCCACCATTTACAACCTTGTAATCAGAAATACCAAAACGATAAGGGCTACTGCACAAAGCAGGCCGATTATAAAACCAGCCACAGACCTGACAGACGGCATTAGGATCTCAACGCCGCCCGCGGCAAATATGGTGCGCTTCACAGGTACGACGGCGCCGACAGGAAGTGTGCACGGCGCAGCAACCTCCTCGCCGTCCCTGACCGGCGTGCGGACGAGCGCGTAGAAATTGTCGAGCTTCTCGGCGGCAACGGGCTTCGTGAGTAAACTAACGATGATTCCAGCTAACGTCCCCGCTGTCAGATAAAAAACCATCTGCCAGGGAAGAGAAACATCGAGTGCGCTGCCTTTGGCGACTACAAACCGCAGGGTCTCATTTACCGACAGCCCGCCCAAAAAGTTCGCAAAGAACGCTTGCGAACTGAGCCACCACGCCGCAACCGCAGCCAAAACCGCCGCCCACGCCCCCGCCACGGTCGTGCGACGCCAGAAAAATCCCAGCCAGAACGCTATCCCCGTCATTGGCGTAATCATCCAGAAAATTTCCAGCCCCTTGACTATCCCCGGCAGCCAGAAGGCAAATATGACGCCGGCGACAACGTATGCAATGGCGGCGAGCCGCCCCACCATAATATAGTGCCGCGTGTTCCGCCCGGGCGCGAGCCGGCGGTATATGTTCTCAGTGAACAATGCCGACGAAGCAATCATAAATGCGTCGCAGCCGCTCATCACCGAGGCCGACACAGCCGCTATAAAGACCCCGAGCACACCCGGCATAACCCTCGGCAAAAATTCCCCCGCTATTGCGCCAAAGACCTGGTCGGGATGGATGTCACGACCCGCGAAATAAACGATTGCCGCAACTCCCGTCAGACACCACGGAATCGTGCAGATACGCTTTAATATCATCCCGCCCATAAAACCAACCTGGCCGTCAAACTCTGTTTTTCCCGCCGCACAATTGCCTAAAATGTGCGGCTGGGTAACAATCCCGATCAGGCCGGTGAGAGAAATGGCAGCGATGTAGAACAGGCCGATGTCCCCCGGCACGACAAGCGACAGTATCTGTCGGTCGCCTGCCGCCTGCCGGATGCCGTCAAGCCCCCCAACCGCATTCAGCACCAGCGGCAGAAGCAGAAAGGAAAGAACAACGGTCAGGATACCCTGCAGGAAATCGGTCAGTATCGCCGCAGCCAGGCCCCCCGCAAATCCGTACGTCATAAACAGCACCGTCATTATCGCCATTGCGTAGCGAGGGGGCAGCAGCCCCCCCATACTTGCGGAGATAACCTCGCTCGAACCCCGCAGCATCAGGGCCATACTTACAACCAAACTCATTATGCCAACAATGACGAACAGTATCGCAACGCTGGGACTGAACCTTGCCTCAAAGATGTCCGCTGTGGTAATTGCCCGGAAGCGTCGCAATACCGGGGCTATCAGCCAGTAAAAAGGCGTAATCGGCAGATACAGCCATTGATACCAGATTCCCGATAGGCCATTCGTGAAACTCTTGGAAGCAACGCCCACGGCCTGGTCGGCGTGCGTCCCTGCCCCGAAGGCAAAGAACATCATCAAGACCTTGCCGAACCGCCGCGGCATAAAGAAGTCCGAGCTGGTCTTGATTCTCCGGGCGGCCCACAAACCAATGGCCGTAATCACAACGAAGTAAAACAACAGCACACAGACATCGGCAATGTGCAATGGACTGCCCATATTTTATACCCCAATGTGTACGAAAGTATTGTGAACCCGGATATCGGGGACGACAACAAATCGCGTAATGGGTGATGCAGGAATCGAACCTGCGACCCGCTGATTAAGAGTCAGCTGCTCTACCGGCTGAGCTAATCACCCGAAGGTATGCGTCGTTGGCTCGCCGCATACGGGTTTGCGAGGGTGAAATTATAGCGGTGGCAAGGAAATGCTTCAAGGGAAAAAGGGCACAATGAAAGTATTGGCGGGACAGGTTGCCGGACGGACGCACTCCGCCAGCGGTCGTGGTTTCCTGCGGCAACCGCCAGTTCCAAAGGCGCTAAGGCGTTACGCTCTGTGTCTTTTCGTAGCTGCGATTGAGCCAAAGATGAGCAAGGCGATGGCAGTCGGTTCAGGCACTCCCACCGCGGATTCGCTGGAGCCGTCAGGCAGGTCAATTATATGAATACCGACGCGGAGTTCACCGCTGTTTAGCTCGCCGATGACTCCTTCAAGAGTGCCGCCGGGTTTCAAGTTGAAGTGAACCTTGACCCACTCATCCGGCGGCGGCGGGTTGACACCGTTTTTGGGCGGCGGCGCGACAGCCCCGATACTGAACTCTCTGTCCGCATAGAAGCCGATGGTTTCACCGCTTGGAAGATTCCCGGGGCCAGGGTATATCTCGTTGAATATCGTGCCTGGGCCGTTCTCCACTTGCGAAATACCCAGTAGCGACCCGTCGTCAAAGTAGATTCGTGCAACGCATGACTGTATCGAGCTTGTGTTGTAAAAAGTGAAGTCGGCCTGGCCAGTCCCGTCCGAGACCACCATATACATATTCAGAGCGGGACTGTTGTGATACTCGCCGTCGTGAGTAAAAACCTCGAATTGGTACTGATAAGTTGCCTGTAGCGGACAGGCGCCAACAAAAACCATACAACCAACTGCAATACAGAATTGCAGCGCGAGATGCGGCAAGTGCATTCTCATCTCCTCCTTCGTTTACGTCCCTGTGCCGACCGGCCGGGCATTGAGCCGACCGTCGCACCCGAGCATCACAAACGAACACAGATTATTAATGCTTGAGGGCATAATCCATTAGTGAGGAGAATGCCCTCAAGCTTTTCTCTTACTCAATGTTGTTCTTCGCTTTTGCTATGCTCTCTTTCGGCCGAGCAGGCCAGCAAAGCCAAGACCCAGCAATGCAACAGTTGTTGGCTCCGGGGTACAAATAGTATCCACCGTCACATAGTCGAGGTCCGCGCCGCTGTTGTGTAGCGCCAGATATATAACCTCAAGCGGCGGATTGGGCACGATGCGGAAGCCAAAGACAAGTGTTTTCCAGCCGTCGCCGCCCTCGACAATCGTATATCCGAGGTCGGTAACGCCGGAAGGCGGGTCAAGGATGGAATACTCCATCAGGAATCCACGGAAACCTACCTCCACCCACAACTCCTTGTAGGCATTCGGCAGCGGCGTATCTGGTATCCGCATGGTGATAGTGGTGATATCGCCGTGCCAAACGCCCTGGCGGCCGAGCCAGCTTGCATACCATCCGGCTGTGCCCCAGACATCCCCTGTGGCCGCGATATCGGCCGTGGGTGTCCCGTAGGCGTTGCTGACAATCTCGGGCACGACGTTCACTGATTCACTATCGTCGAATGTCCACTTCTGGTAGGTTGTGGGCGGCTGTCCCGGCGGATCTGTGCGCCAGACGGGCACGGCAAACGCCGGCCCTGCAATAACAGCCAAACAGACAGCAAAGAAAAGCAAAACACGTTTTCTCATTCTCTTTATCCTCCAACAAAATGGTCCCTTCTTCTTTGGAGCGGGGCGTCGGCACGATTAGCTGCGTTTGATGCGAAGACAGGAAAAGAACGGCAGTGTGCATACACCGTTATGGGGGAAGCGAGCGGACATGCACCTCCTCCAAAGGCAAGCCCTGCCCAAGGTGCCATTCTAATCTCCTCCTTCATTTCGTCAACGCCGCAAGTCCGCAGGTGTGCGTGCTGGCCTGCTAATCGTATCTGACTGTCACACCTTCTCCAAATTTGATGTTGAGTATACCACCGGGACCTATAATGTCAAGCAAAATCCCTAAAAAAAGAATGAAATGTCTATAAAATCTTGTTGGTCGCGTACTGCGGTAGATTAGAGTGGATATGGGGCGCAGGCAATCTTTATCCATTTTAACTTTCTTGGCTGGATTATCGGTTTTGCCGGCTTAGACCCTGTTTTCTGGCCAAAAACAGGCATTTGATGGTGGGAAACCGCTGGGATTAGGCCCGGCCGCCTGGTATGGGCAGGCCGAGTTCGGCGAGGACCTTTTTCATATCTTCCCAGACGAGCCGGCGGTTTTCGGCTGAATAATTGCGGAGCAGATACGCGGGGTGGAATGTGGCCATAAGCTTTATTGGGGGCTTGCCTAAGCCGGGGTAATACTCGTGGAAATGGCCGCGGAGCTGGCCTATGGCCTTATTGGTGTTAAGCAGCGTCCTGGCGGCGTGGGCGCCGAGGGCCACGATAATTTCAGGGTTTATCAGCTCGATTTGCGTTTGCAGGTATGGCAGGCAGGCGATTATCTCCTCGGGGCGGGGGTCGCGGTTGTCGGGCGGTCGGCATTTGAGGATATTTCCAATCCAGACATCCGAGCGTTTTAGGCCGCACGCCCCGATGATTCTATCTAACAGTTGTCCTGCCCTTCCGACAAAAGGTCTGCCCTGTGCATCTTCGTCGGCGCCTGGGGCTTCGCCGACGAACATTATTTGTGCATTCGGATTTCCTTCACCTGGCACGGCGTTGGTCCGCAACGAGCCCAACTCGCATTTGCGGCATCCGCGCGTCTGTTCGGCGATATCTTCAATCGCTTTAATGGTTTCCGGCGAGGCGGGCATCCTTTTCACCGTGGAGACCGCTGGGTTCGCAGTGTTGTTTATATGATTTCTCTTTGCGGTCTCTGCGTTCTCTGCGGTAAAAGTTTTAACGGTGAACCCGCCGCTGAAGAAATCCTCCATCTCCACGTGCTGGCGAACGGCCCTGGCTATGTCTGTTTTCCTTTCCATCGAGCGGGATTGTATCTGCGACAAGAGCGGCAGGCAATAAAAAAGGTCAGCGATATTCGGCCACCGGATTGACAAGAGGATGGGTTAGGCGTATGCTTCAGAACTGCGGAAACTATTGGAGACCTTGTGTCAAGATGCACGGCCAGTTAGCATTATTTGAGGCGCAAAACACAGCGGGTCGTCGCAGGCGAAGCCCAGGGGGCGTTGCGACATCCGACCTTATTTTTTCAGCGCATGTCGGCACAAATGCAGATGTATTCCCGTATGTTTTGTCTCTCCACGTCCCCGACGGTTCGGTGGTGGCGGATGTTACATACGGCAAAGGCGTCTTCTGGCGGAACGTACCAAAGGGCAAATACACACTGTTGCCCAGCGATATTGCGGAAGGGACTGACTGCCGGGCGTTACCATACAAGAACGGTACGATTGATTGTGTTGTCCTGGACCCGCCCTATATGGAAGGATTCTTCCGGGGTGAACATAGCGAGAAAGCCGGTGCAGGGAGCCACAGTGCATTCCGCGAGCATTATTCAAACGGCGATGAGTACGACGGTGGACCCAAGTGGCATGCAGCGGTACTCGACCTGTACTTCAAAGCCGGTAGAGAATCGCATCGCGTGCTAAAGAACGGCGGCGCCTTTATCGTCAAGTGCCAGGACGAAGTAAGTGCGAATCGGCAGAATCTGACCCACGTGGAGCTAATAAACGCATACGAGCGGCTGGGTTTTTACGCGAAGGACTTGTTCGTTGTTGTTCGCACGAACAGGCCCGGCGTAAGCCGACTTAAGAAGCAGGTACACGCTCGCAAGAACCACTCATATTTCCTTGTCTTTGTAAAGACGCCACCCCACAAATCACCTCGAGGAATGCGATCTTAAAGCATCTCATCAAGCAAGCCGAACGGCTCATCTCGAAACGGCGGCGCGGGCGGCCAAGTGACGTCAATCAGTGTCGATAAAAGGTGCTTTCTTTCCGACGGGCGGTATTTCTTGTACTGACTTCGCGGGAGGTCGCTATTCTTGGCGAAGATGAACCGCCATTTGTTCTCGAACGCAAAAAGGTTTACAGCAAGCAAGTCAAACTCACCTACGACCAGGCAGGTTGTTTCAATATGCTTTCCGTTTGGCAGTGTGACCTCTCGCCTGTCACTTGCGTCACATTGGACCTTGCCTGTCCAAATACCCGCTTCATTTTTCCTGACCGTGCTGGTCTGGAGGGATTTGCACTCGATGATAAACTGCTTGGCTTTGTAAAGGATTACAAGGTCGCCTTTTCTCGTACGGTCGTGGTCGTCATGCTTGAACCACTTTGTGACCTCTGGCCTGTCGAACCACATCTTTCGCAGCTTGACTTCAGCGAGGTAGCCAAGGATAATGCCGCGCAAACTTGGATTTGAGGCGATTACGTCGCTCAGTTCAACCGCCGAAACCTGCCACTGGTCCAGAATTGTCTCCGCCGGTTTGTTCACTTTGATGCCCCCCGTTTTGCAGCTTTTCCCTCAAGTTCCCTAAGAATCGATTCACCATCCGTACCAAGGATAGCAGCGACCTCAATAAACTCAACAACATCCAGCCGCCTTTCTCCGCTCTCGTACTTTGAGACAAATGACTGCGGCCTTCGGAGCTTGGCCGCTACTTCTGTCTGCGTAAGACCTCTTTTCTTTCTGGCCTCCACCAGAAGACGACACAGTGTCCTGTATCTTTCCGAAAATACCGACCTTGTCATTTGTTTCACCTTTCGAATGTGCCGGTTAGAAATTACGGCATAGCCCTGTTTATCCCAAAACAGGATATATTCCCAAAGGCCGATATTTTGGGGGCGACGAGAAGTCCACCCATTATGAGAGATATCCCAGGATGCCTGCGGCCTGGGCAATAAAAAAGGACGCCATCGGGCAACGTCTCTTCAATAAACGAATCTGCGGATATTTTTACACGAGGGCCTGATTGGCGCCTTTGCATCCTTGGGGAATCCCGCAATATTTCCGCCGACCGCGAAGTTGGCTTTGCTGTGTGCGGCCTTCGACTACAGTACGTTACGAGTTGCTTAAAGCATTAAAGAAGTCCGCGCTGGTATATTTTTCTGAACAAGGGTAGAATACTCTCGTACAATGGGACGAGTTTGCGGGCGTGTGACCGAGAGCGAACGGGAATATCAGCGCGACATAGTTCGGCGAGCTTACTGCCGGCGATGTTGAGAGGCCAGGTGTTGATGTGACGCCGATTGGGAGAAACTATATCGAACTTGTGGGAGGTACTATCATGCACACGAAACGAAACGTGGTTCTTTTTGTTTTGGGCGGTTTGGCAGCAGGGGCGGCAGTAAGTTTTGCAGCGGCGAAGTTGTCCCCAAAGTACACGGCGGAGGCGTTTGTGAAGGTGGTGACCGTCGGGGAGGAAGAGGCGGTGGGGCCTGGGTTCTCGCACCTTGCCCCGGTTGCGCGGCGTGAGGCACGCGTCGGGGTAGCGAGATTGATGAAACATCAGGCGACCCTGGAGGCAGTTGTGGACAGTATGGCGGTACAGCAGACGAGGTGGTTTCAGGCATTTGCCGGCGGTACTGATGAGCGGACAGCAAAGGCCGGCAAGAATCTGAAGAGGCACCTCAGCGTCAAGCCGCTGTGGCGGGGCGACCTTGTGCGTGTATCTATGTGCTGCCGGGACAAGAGTGATGCGGCCACAATCGTAAACGAGGTGATTGAATGCTTTGCGGCGCGGGAGGCAGCAAGAGCAAGGGAAAGAGTGACTGGGCGGCTGGCACACCTTGAAGGTCAGCGAGTAAGAGTTGACCGGGACCTGGCTTTGGCCGAGCGGGCGATGGAGGATGTGCAGACCAGGTACGGACTGACCGACCTTGAGGAGCATCCTTACCCCTCCGCAACAATGGAGCGGATTATGCGGCTTGAACAGCAGCGCGACGACTGCACTCTTGAGATGGTTCAGGTCAAAGGCCGAATAGAAAAGGCGAAAAGCAGCGCTGAGGGGCAGGCGGGTAACATCTCAGTGGCCGCCCAGCCGGACGCTGTCAAGGATGCGAACGCCGCTTACGGTTCGCTGGAAGCGCGGCTTGCGAAGCTGGAGGAGATGCTGCAGGAGGCGCATATACGAGAGCATGAGATTGAGTCGGCGCGGCTGCAGTATCGGCAGAGGGCTGCCGCCAGAGATGAGCGGCGGCGGGTGCTGAATGCGATTCAGCAGGGGATTGAGACACTGAAAATGATTCATGACGACCCGGAAATATCAGGGCTGCAGCGGGTGGTCGGCACGGCCGAACCCCTGTCGCCGGATGCCCCGAAATGGGGGTCCTATGCTGTGGTGGGCGGACTGATTGGTCTGGCTGTGGGCGTTGCGGCAGGAAAATCGGGTATGAGGACACAAAAGGTGTGACGAAAGAAAAAAGGACGTCCCGAGGGGGACGTCACGTCCTATGATATGCGAAACAATGGGCGCTCTTACACAAGACCCTGGGCCAGCATTGCGTTTTCGACCTTGATGAAGCCGCCGACTAAGCCGCTTTCAGAGGGGCCAGGTCGGCGCGTTTGACCGGCGGAAAGCCAAGGTCTCGAAGCACTCGATTGAGCACAGCCAAAGTGAGTTTGTCGGGGGCAAGGATTTCAATGCCAATGGGTTTTCCCTCGCGTGTAAAATCGATGACAAGCCCCGGCTCGACCCGGTCGGTTCGATGACTCTTGTCCTTGGCGCAACGCGGCAAATAGTAGTACCCGGCTATCGGTCGGCCATGTCTAAATGTCACTTCCAAATATGCTTCATTCATATCTGGATGAGTATCTTATCACAATGCCGAAAGCGTGCTACAGGGTTTTTCGCCAGACATCCGCAGTTGGCAGTGAGAATAAGATAGCCGTGCCACAAAATAAAAAAGGACGCCCCGAGGGGGACATCCTTTAAGATGCGAAACAACGGGCGCTCTTATACAAGACCCTGGGCCAGCATAGCGTTTGCGACCTTGATAAAACCGGTGGGTACCTGAGGTTAATTACCCGCACAAACAGGGTCCATAGCGTTGTTGCATTCGAGCCACTTATCTGCCATCAGGGCAAAATCCGTGAAATCAACGTAACAGTTTCCATCAATGTCCCCCGGCAGTTTTACCTCGCACATCGGCCCACTGCCGGGATTAAACATAAACTTACCCGCTATAAGATTTGCAGTGCGTGTTCCCTGACCCGGTATCTGGCTGGTGTATAAACCAAGGCATCCATTATATGCATATATTACCTGTGGCCAGATACATTCCATCGCCGCCGTGCTCACTCTCATTGCTGTTTGATTGTATAGCTTCTGTCCCCCGCTGATTTGAATCTCAAAGAAAACATCGAAAAAGCTTTCCGCGACATCTGGATAACCTGACAATTCAGCCGCTGCTCCGGTGCTTGCATTAGACAAACCCTGAAGCAGGCCTGCACGCAATTCAGTTCCGCCTCCCCCCAAACACATTGATACTATTTCTGTGTCGATTACATCAAGATGTCCATCTATCGGCCGAAGACCGGGATATGTTGCCGAATCGTCCCGTGGATTTGAGCGGTCTATCCTCATAAGATTTGACGGTGCACCGCACTGAGGCAGAAAAAGGGTCAAATCGCTCTTGCAGTCAAGGTTCTGGTCAAGCTCCAGCCGTCCAGCGTGGCTATCAATGTTGTCACTGGCTCCAGTGCAGTTATCGACCCAGTGAGGAACACCGCCGCACCTCAAACATGGAGCAGACCCTTCACAGGTTAGCTCCAGAGAGAATTCGCCTGCTTCGCCGGCAAAACCGTCAGCAACAATGTAATATTGAACACCTCCGGATGCGTCAAACGTAGCCGAGCTGTCCCCATAAGCAATGCAACTGTTTTGGTCGCAGCTCGAACCTAATATAAACACATCCAGGTCTGCATACGAAAAGAGCGTTGCTGTTACACTTCCATCCCATTGGGGGATAAACGAGAAAACGTACTCCGGCCCACTCTCATTCCACCCTATGCAGTTATAGGTTGTAATGTAGTTGGGCAGCCCTTGTGTATTGCCATCAGCGGTCTGCCCACATAAGATGCTATCCATCGCCTCGCACATCCCGCCGCTGCAAGCAACGTCAATTGTATATTCGCCTGACTCGCCTCCGTAGCCGTCCACAATGATATAATACTGTGTCCCCGACACTGCATTGAACGTTGCCGAATTGTTTCCGTATGCGATGCAGCTATTCTGTCCGCAGGTCCCCTGCAACACAAATACGTCAA
>CAYGVZ010000070.1:0-11169 GCA_964353475.1 uncultured Pirellulales bacterium
GTTTTTGCTGAACTTATTGACTTTTGAGGCAAATTGGGTTAAACTATGGGTACTGGTGGAGTCGGGCATAAAAACACGGTGGGAATCTGTGTTTTTGCCGCCGCGGTGTTATCTGCTGCATCGTGGAGGAGGGGTTAACAGCCGAAGCAGACGGCGATAATGGTGGAGGTGTTGTGATGTCATTCCTAAGAGAGGAAGATGAACCCACGGTATGTCCCAAAACAGGTAAAATCATCAAATCCCGAAGGTATGGGTGGGTCAAATGGCTGTTTCCACTCAGCGGGCTTGCCGCCCTTATATGGTTTCTTATCAGAGTCATACCCAAGCCATCGCGGGCAACCTATCCCTGCCAGCGAGTGGCGTTCCCGGTTGCATCGGGATTTATCGTCTGGCTGACAGGCGCGCTTGGTTCAATCGCTGCATTTCGCAATGCGAAGGTCGCCCTGGCAAAGGCCCGATACACAGCGGCAGCCGTATGCATCATAGCCAGTGTGGGTTTTGTCTGGCTGGCGATGAACAGTGGGGGCAATGAGAAAATAACCATCGCCCACGAGCCGCGAGTCGCCAACAAGGCGATGGGAACAGGTATCGGCGTTGTTCCCGGCAGAGTCGCCTGGATACACGACGCCAACGCGACAAACTGGAACGGTCCGGGCAGCGGCCAGAACTGGTTCAGCAGCACCTGCACGAACCAGGGAGTCGTGGATAATATGGTTTCGAAGGCCGTGCGGGCGCTGGCAGGTGCAGGCAGCGATGCAGAGGCCTGGGACGTAATCTTCCACAAATTCAACAAGAATCACGGCAGAGGCGATGTCGGCTATCAGCCGGGTGAGAAAATCGGCATCAAAATCAATATGACGCTCACTTTTGAAGGCAATCGCGACAAGCCGACCCCGTCCTGGTGGACCGGCCCTGCTTTTATCGACCTTATCGACAACTCGCCGCAGTTGGCCGTCGCTCTGCTCGACCAATTGGTCAACGTGGTCGGCGTGAGTGAAAGCGACATATCAATAGGCGACCCCATCAGAGTAATGCCAAACTACTGGTACAACATAGTCCACGCCGCGTTTCCCAATGTTGTTTATGTAGATAAACTCGGCGGTGCGGGACGAACTGCGCCTGTATCCTCGAGCGTAGAATTCTACTGGAGCACGTCCGCCGCGGACAGTAATACGCAGGATTACATCCCAACCTGCTTTGCCGATGCCGAGTACTTCGTCAACTTCAGCATACTAAAGAGCCACGATGGCTCTGGTATTACCCTGGGCGGCAAGAACAATTATGGCTCACTTAGGGGCCCACAAGACGCCGGCTACTATGACCTGCACCTAACCCGTGCGGCGGACCTGCCCGGAATGGGTCATTATCGCGCAATTGTTGACCTGATGGGCCACAGGGAACTGGGCGGCAAGACGCTTGTTTCTCTCATCGACGGATTATTTGCAGGGCAAAACTGGAGCTCCGAGCCGGTCAAATGGAATATGGCGCCGTTCAACAACGACTGGCCGTCGAGCATTTTCCTCTCGATGGACCAGGTTGCGGCGGACTCGGTGGGCGCCGATTTCCTGTATACCGAATGGACGACTTTGCCGCGAATGTCCGGTGCGGATGACTATCTGCACGAGGCGGCTTTGGCCAATGACCCCTGCTCGCACGCGGTTTACGACCCGGAGGATGACGGCTCGCGGTTAGCCAGCTTGGGTGTCCACGAGCACTGGAATGACTCCACGAACAAACAATACAGCGGCAACCTCGGACTCGGCAACGGCATCGAGCTTGCAACGGCATCGGTCATACAGCGGGCAGGCGATTTCAACGGAGACAACGACGTTGACTTCAGGGATTTTGCCGTTTTAGCGGCGGCATGGAAGAGTCAGGTCGGCGACGCCAACTGGGACGCTCGATGCGATATTGCATCACCAGGAGACGGCATTATCGACGGCTTTGACCTTGCGGAATTCTGCGAGAACTGGCTTACCGAATTGGATTTGATAGCCCCCGGCGCGACATTGCAGCAGGTCTATTCTGCCACCAGCGTCTTCTTCGAAGGTCCGACATACGACCCTGCAAGGGGGAACCTCTATTTCTCCAGGCGCACCTCCCCGATGCAACTGCTGCGGCTTGATTCGCCGGGCAGCGCATCGGTTTGGATGAGCGACAGCAACAGCGGGAACGGGACGTGCCTCTCACTCGAAGGGCGGCTGCTGGTCGCCGAGGAAGTGCCTGCGAGGATTTGCAGTTATCGAATCGGAGCAAGCGTCCCCGAAGACAGACAGGTCCTTGCAACTCCCGCAAAGAAGCCCAACGACCTGTGCCAGTTGACCAACGGCAATATCTACTTTACCTGCCCGGACTGGGGTACAACCCCGGCCAACCAGGGCGTTTATCTGCTCGAGCCGAACGGCGTTATGACACTGGTCAAGAACGGGTTGTATCAGCCCAACGGCGTCGTTGCATCAATCGACGGAACAAAACTGTACGTATCCGAAAGCGCCAGCGGCCCCGGCGGCGGCAACAGCTACAAACGCTGGTGGGTCTATCCAATAAACGCAAATGGCACATTAGGCACCGGCTCGGTATTCTTCCAGCCGGGCAGCCCGCCCAACTACAATGACCCCGATGGTATGACTATCGACGAGTATGGCAACCTCTACTTCACGGGTATGGGCGGAGTGTGGATTGTCTCGCCGGCAGGCGTGCAGCTTGCAATGATATCGGTAACACAGGCCACTTCGAATGTCACCTTCGGCGGACCGGACAACAGGACCCTGTTCATCACCTGCCAGGACAAGGTTTACTCGCTCGCTATGAACGTTCGCGGCGGCGAACCGGGCGGGTCACAAATACCCGATGAGCCGGAAATCCCTGAAACAGGCGCCGCCCCCACTATCGACGGCACCGTTGACGCTGTATGGGCAAACGCCGAGGCGTACCCGCTGAACAACATCCTCTTAGGCAGTGTCTCAAACAGCGCGGACTTGTCCGGCGAATGGCGGGCGCTCTGGGATACCAACAATCTTTACGTCCTCGTGGATGTTAATGATGATGCGCACTACAACGACTCGGGCTCCTCCACACCGTGGGAAGATGACGCGGTTGAACTTTACATAGACGCCGACAGCAGCAGGGGCGCATCATACGACGGCACTAACGACTATGAACTGGTATTCCGCTGGAACGACCCGGGCGTGATTCACCTTGGCGTCAACTCCGCAACGAACACAACAGGTATGACCTTCATTATAGTCAACAGGACCGGCGGGCACAGATTCGAGGCGAAACTGCCCTGGTCCGCTATGGGCGTTGCGCCCGGCGCGGGCAGCAGAATCGGACTCGATGTGCACCTTTGCGACGACGATGACGGCGGCACCAGAGAGGCCAAGAAGGCCTGGTGGACCATCACCGATGACTCCTGGCAGTATCCCTACCTCTTTGCCGACGTCCTGCTGACCGGCACAACGCCGCCGCCTCCTCCGCCGCCGCCTGCGGGAATCGTCTTCGACGCGGCCAGCTCGGCAGCAAGCACAGCAGGCGGACAAACCCTGACGTGGTCTCACACGATCGGATCAGGGAGCAACCGGATTCTTAGTGTGGGAACACAATGCGAAGATACGGTTGCAGCGAATATGGTTGTCCAGAGTGTAACCTACAACGGAGTGGGGATGACAAGGGCCGGCAATAAAATCACAGGAACCTCTACACGCCTCAGCGTTGAATTGTGGTATCTACTCGACGCAAATCTGCCGGCCAGCGGAACGTATAACGTGGTCGTCACCTACACCGGGTCCGTCAGTGACCGCATCGCCGGTGCAATCTCCATCGCCCGCGCAAAACAGGCCGCCCCCGAAGACGTCAACAGCAGTACGGCGGCGTCAAACCCAATCTCAATCACTGTCAACTCAAGCGCGGGCGCGTGGGTGATAGACAGTGTCGGCTGCGGCAATCCCGGCACTAATTTCACGCCGCTGGCCAGCGGGATGGTCGAACGGTACGACGTTTCGGCCACCAGCAGCAACGGGGCAGGATGCACAAAGCCGGTCTCCACAGCAGGTTCGACCATCATCCAATGGTCGAACAGCAGCGTCAACAGAATGGCCCTGGTGGCTGGTTCATTTGCCAAGGCGCCGTGATGTGAGTTTACTGAGTAAAGGATTATCGAGCGGCCGGCTGTTAAAAATGCCGGCCGCTCTTTTTATTTCTTGCCATAACCATCAGGAAAACATAAACTACCTGCAGACGGTTTGGAGAGGTGGCCGAGTGGCTGAAGGCAACGGTTTGCTAAACCGTCGTACGGGTTACAACCTGTACCCCGGGTTCGAATCCCGGCCTCTCCGTTTTTGCTTTTGTAAGTTGGGCATAAATACGAGCTTACAAAAGTGTCTGTTTCTCTCTCCTGCTGTTTTTCCCCCAGAAATCACCCTGCTGAAACTGTGTTTGGGCGTGTCTGGGGCTTGGATGGGCGTGCTGGTTTTTCCGTTGGTACTTCAGGCAACAAAGTGCTGCCCTCGCTATTTAGTATCTCCTTCTCAACATCACCGCACCCAAGCCGAGCAACAGGAGCGCAGCAAGTTCGCCTCTGCACCCACAAGGAGCAAGGGTTACGGAAAATAAAAATCCAGGAGACAGAACACTCAACGACACACCCGAAAACCCCAGGCGATTGAGGTGTAGTTTGCGATGCTGAAGTAGGCCGGGTACGAGACCGTGCACCAGTTGCCTTCGGCGGTCCAGCCGCCGAGGAGCAACAACCGCGTCCTATGGTATTCAACAATGGCCGACAATGGTCCTGATTGATAAAAACGGAAAGGTCGTCAAAGAGTATAACCGCGGCGGGGATACCGAAGTTCTTGAAAAGCTCCTCTCCGCCAAAGGCTCCGATACACCGTGATTTTTTAGTTGACTTATTGGCATTGTTCGTTGAAAATAGCGGTACCGTAGAGGTCAATTTTTAGGAGGTCCTGAATTATGGCAACGAAAACACACTTGCGGGAGGCAACAAGGACAATTCTGTTTCTGGCCTTAATGTTTATTCCCGCGACTATTGCCCAGGGCGCCGATGACAAACAGATTTTTTTACAGGTCGTCGGACCGGATGGCAACCAGCTGCCGAGAGCAAGAGTTTATCAATATTACGCGATGCACTATAACCAGCAGCACGGCAAAGAATACATCTGCGATATCAACGGCTGGGTCGAGCTGGACGAAAAAAAGTTATTTCAATCCGATCAGAACAGCCAAAGCGTCTGGTTATACGGCCTTTACGATGACAAGCTCGCCGGCTTTGAAGACGTAAACGGCGACGACCTCGATAAAGAGCTCCAAATGCAGCTTTCCCCTGCCTGCCGTTTGTCAGGCACAATAGATAGCACTGAGCTGGCTAATCTTGGCCAGGAGCTCGAACTGACCGATGTCTATATCTGTCGCGACCACGTCAAGCTGCTGGCGTGCCTGAACAAAAAAGCAGAGTTTGAATTCCTGCTTCCTCCAGGCGTTTATAACCTCAACGTCTCCGGCAAGAGAATATCTACTGAGTATGAAGATATCGTATTAGAGCCCGGGCAAAAGGACCTCGAGCTTAACTACGACGTCCCCGCTGACCATCTGGCGCGTCTGATTGGAAAGGATGCCCCTGAGCTTAAGCAAATAAAGGGCTGGATGAATAGTGACCTGGTGAAGCTTTCGGACCTTCGCGGCAGGGTCGTCCTTCTGGATTTTTTTAGAACCTGCTGTCCTATCGCCGCCGGGCCAATGCCAAAACTGGCGAAGCTCCACGAAAAATACCACGACAAAAGACTGGTCATTATAGCCATACACCCCGATTCGGTGGTCAATTCCATCGAGCAGTTGCAGGAAAAAATAAAACAACTGGGCAAATGTTGTTGGAACGATATAGAGATACCCTTCGCCGTGGCACTGGATGGAGGCGGCGACTGCGCAATCGAAGGCACAAAACAGACAGTCAGAGGCGCAACTTCGGCCGCTTATGGGATACAATCTTGGCCGACGATGTTGCTGATTGATAAACAAGGCAAGATTGTCAAAGAGTTTGACCCCGACAGGGATACCCAGTTGCTTGAAGAACTTTTAAGCCGGTAATATTGACAAAAAGCCCTGATTGTTTATGCTGGTGTTGTTTTATTGAAAGGGGAAAATCTAACAGTAAAATCACAGTAAAGGAGTTGAAGTCGTCTCCTAATTCAAAGGCAAATTTATCTCATTTGTGCCGACGACGTACAGTGTTTCCTGTCAGCAGAAGTAGCACAGGTTCAAGGGATTCAGATAGGAGAGGGTTTCAAGCAGTCTCCGGGTAGTTGTAAATTCTGTCTTGCACATCGGTCCTCGTTTCCAGGCTTGCCCTGGGCTTGGCGGTCTGGTATAATTTTCCGCAGTTTTACTCATTTTTCCACTTTGAGAAAATAGCGTATATTCATAACTGCAATGGAGATAAGGCGTTACGGCTGTTTTCAGGTTTTGCCTGCTAAACCGTCGTGCGGGTAATAACCTGTACCCCGGGTTCGAATCCCGGCCTCTCCGGTCTGCGTCGCGGGTAGTGCGTTTTGCATAACGCGACGTGGCAGCTACCAAGACCTGAAACAGGATGGAATGGATGATGGGATGAAAAGGTCAATTAAAGCAGCACTGTTGTTCGCGGGGGCGATGGCGTCAGCGGGATGGGGGCAAAGCATCAACGACCTGGTGTTTATTCATCACTCGTGCGGGGCAAACTGGCTGAGCGACAGTTTGCACGCGGCGCTGGTCGCCAAGGGATACATTGACGAGCGCAACGACATCTACTATGGGATAGTTGTTGCGCCTGACGCCAATCGGCCTGACTCGCTGGGGTCGATTCCCGGTAACAACACCAATATGAACCACTGGGTCCTGTGGTTCAATGATTACTTAGGCGGAGTTCGCAGCAGGGATTGCGCCAGCGGTTTCAATCGCATTGTTATGTTCAAGAGTTGTTTCCCCATCAGCGACATCACTGCAGACGGCACGGAGCCGGGCAATCCATTCAGCGGCACCCAGCAGACGATTACCAACTACAAGGCGGTTTATCGCCATCCAAACGGGGCTGGCAACACCTACCTTTACAATGGGTATACATACCGGCCGCTTGAGGACATCTTCGCGGCCAATCCCGACATACTGTTTATTCCGGTGACGGCGCCGCCGCTGTGTTATACGTGCACTTCGGACCAGAATGCCCATCGGGCACGCCTGTTTAACAACTGGCTGAAGAACGTCTGGCTGGCAAGTTACCGCCAGGCGCATCCGGGGCTGAACAACGTCGCCGTCTTTGACTGGTTTGACGTACTGGCATACGAGGATGCGCACCCTGCGCATCCCAACCGTTTGAAAGGCGAGTACGGCGGCGGCGGAACTGATTCGCACCCGAACTCAACGGCGAACAGCTATTCCACAGTCGTATTTGCCGGCGGCGAGGACAATTTCATCGACGCAGCGTGGGGGCATTACTGTCGCGATTACAGCGGGGATGCAATCGTGGCCTGGCCGGATGTGGAGTTCTTTGCAGCATACTGGCTCGACGACACCTGCGAGGCGAGCGACTGGTGCGGCGGGACAGATCTGAACACCAGCGCAGCCGTTGATATGAATGACTGGGCCTTGTTCGCTGGTTACTGGGCAACTCGGTGGTAACCTGATGAGGTTGTCGCTACTGCGCCAAGCAGACGAAGACAGGAGACAACTGTGGTATTGTAACTGCGAACTGGGAACTGTGCACCGTCGAAAATGGCGGGTTACGCCTGCTGAATGCCGCGCGTTTTAGGACGGGGCTGCCCCACCCCGAAAGGGTCATAAGTCCTTGTAACCTGTTACCTGTATCCCCGGTTTGAAGTGTTACCCATGTGCCAGTTGACACATACGCCACCGTAGAGGACGGTGATTTGGGATTAAATAATCTGGATTCCCGCGGTTCGCGGGAACACCCCTCCTTCGCACTACGCGCCTCGCAGGGCAGGCAAACCCTTAGGCCCTTACTTTGCTGACGATAGACAGGCATGGGGGCTAACCAGACAGGGATGGCGGGCAAAATGAGCGAAAGGGGGTTGGGACTAAAAAAAACTGCAGGTGGCCTGAACCTTTTTGGGACGGGTGGCGTATAGACGGTGTGAAATAAAAAAGACCTTTCTCCTCCTTTCAAAAGAGCTTTGAACGGCGGCTCAAATCGGAATGATGCCGCCGTTCGCATTTTTTGGGGTAAGCGGCGGCGTATAACAGCACTGCCTGTCAGGCGGCGATGGTCTTTTCGAGACGGGCAAGGATGATTTTGGCCCTTGAGACCCTGTTGCCGTCGGCAGTTTGCCAGTGCAGTTGAGAGTCGATTTTGAGAAGCCCATCGACCCTCCTGCACGCCATCAGGACGGTGGCGTGGTTCTTGTCGCCCATACACCGCCCAATTTCAGTCAGAGACATCTTTGTATGCTTGCGGGCCAGGTACATACTGAAATGCCGGGCAAGGGCGACTGTTCGGTCCTTTTTGGCCGAGCGTATGTCGGCGGGCGTGATGCCGAAGTGCTCTGCCACCGCCGAGGCGATATCGGATACGTGCACTATCGGGTCGCATCTTTCCACGTGCTCTGCCAGAATCTCGTGCGCCATTGCAAGGTCAATCTTCGAGTTGGCGAGCGAGGAAAACGCAACCAGCTTGAGTATCGCGCCCTGCAACTCCCTGACGTTGCTCTTGAGGTGCTCCGCGATGTACTGTATTACGCCTTCGGGGACGTGCTTGCGAAGCTCCACCGAGTAGCGTTTGCAGATTTCACATCGCATCGCAAAATCCGGCGGGTCGATTTTGACGACCATTCCCGAGATAAACCGATTGACCAGCTTCTCCGACAACTGGTCAATCTGCCTGGGGTGTGCATCCGAGGCGAGAACAACCTGCTTTCCCGCAAGGTCTATGGTATTGAACGTATGCAGGAACTCCTCCTGCGTTGCTGTTTTGCTGGCCAGGAAGTGAATATCGTCGATGGCCAACAAGTCCGTTTGTCGCATACGACGCCGAAATGCCTCCAGCTTCTTCGACTTCAAGGCCAGCACAAATTGATTGGCAAAATCCTCCGCCGACAGATAGAGCAGGTTCGCCCCCGGCCGGGTCTTACGCGTCTCGCTGCAAATCCCTTGCAGCAGGTGCGTCTTTCCGACCCCGTACCCTCCATGGATAAACAGCGGATTAAACGGATTCTGCGAATCATTGACAACTGCTTTTACTGCGTTGTAGGCCAGTTCGTTTGATGGTCCCACAACGAAGGTGTCAAGGGTCATTTTGATTTGCCTGCCGACGGGCCGACCCTGCCGTTCGGCGCCCCATGCCGGCGTCGGATTAGCCGTTGCGCCGGATGGCTGTGCCGGGGTCTGGAACGGGATTGGACGCTGGCGAGCGGCAAGCTGCGGGTCAATGTTGAAAACGACCTTGCAGGTTGCCCCCGTTACCGCAGCAGCGGCCTGCGCAATCTCATTCGAGAAATGATTTTCAATCCAGGTCGCTATGAAAGGATTCGGCACGCCCATTTTGAGATAGCCGTCGGCAAGCGTCAACGTCGTGGAGTTCTTGAACCAGATGCGGTATTTGTCCTGCCCAATCCTTTGAGCGATTGCCTCGCCAATCGCGGAAATCTGCGACTGCACCATCCCTGGGCTTTGCTCGGGCCCGCCGGAATGTCGAACGGCCCGGCAAGTATCATCCGTGACTACGCTTTGCATCGGTTTTCTCCCCAACCAAGCGCTTATTAACTTGTCTTATCAGTTCAGCAACTGCAAAAGCAGAAGCGGCCTTGCCACACTGCGTGCAGTTGCGCACTCGTACGAAATCAAAACTCTCATCCGCTATTATTGAGGTACTGGAAGGTAAAGCAATCGCATCCTGCGGAAATTCTTTTCCACTGCATTGATGTTGCTGTTGCTGTTGAAGTTACGCGAATTTTTTTTTTACTCTTAACAGCTTTTGCACAACGTAAGTGCCGCTTGTGGAAAGAATGTGGATTGATTTTCTAATTCTTTCCCGCCGCGATGAATTATCCGGAGCGCCCGACAAAGCTTATTCTGCATTGGAAACCGGCGTTTCCTGCAATTGCAAGCCCGGCCCAGCACTGGGCCGGGCCGGGGAATCTATTCTTTCAAGTTATAGTTATTCAGACGTCTCGATACTCTCCGGCCTATTTGTCGTCCAGGACATCCAAGCAGACGAATTTTCTGCCTTCGAGGTATTCGAGGGATGCGCCGCCGCCGGTGGAGATGTGCGTTACCTTTTTATCAAGGCCGAGTTTCTTCAGCGCGCTTGCGCTGTCGCCGCCGCCGATGATGCTCTTTGCGCCTTTGCCTGTCGCGTCTGCAACTGCCTGTGCGACCGCCTTTGTACCTTCATCGAAGGGGGGCATTTCAAATACGCCCATCGGGCCGTTCCAGACGATTGTCTTTGCGTCTTTGAGCTTGTCGGCGAAGAGTTTGCAGGTCTTCGGGCCGATGTCCATTCCCTGCCAGCCGGCCTCAATACTGCCGCTGACAACCTTGTTCTCAGCGCCTGCCTTGAATTCTTTTGCTATGACGGTATCGACAGGCAGGACCATATCGCACTTCGCGTCTTTGGCTTTTTTCTGAAGGTCTTTCGCCTTATCGAGGAAGTCAATTTCGCACAAACTTGTCCCGACTTCCTGACCATTGGCCTTGAAGAAGGTGTATGCCATTGCGCCGCCGACCAGTATCCGATTGACTTTGGTCAGCAGGTTTTCGATAACGCCGATTTTGTCGGAGACCTTTGCCCCGCCCAGTATTGCCACAAAGGGCCTTACCGGGTTATTAACGGTCTCGCCTAAGAACTTGAGTTCCTTTTCGACGAGAAAGCCGGTAACACGGGGTTTGCCTTTCATCATTGCAGGCACGGTGTACATCGAGGCGTTGTCGCGGTGGGCGGTGCCGAAGGCGTCGTTGACATAGACGTCGCCGAGGGCTGCAATCTGCTTTGCGAAATCGTCTTTGGCGGTTCGCAGTTTCGGGTCGTCCTTTGCCTTTTTGTCTTTGACTTCCTCGGCCTTGTGAAATCGCAGGTTTTCAAGCAGCATCACGTCGCCGGCTTTCAACGCCTTTGCCCTGGCCGCGACATCCGGGCCGACGCAGTCACTGGCAAATATCACGTCCTTGCCCAAC
>CAYGVZ010000071.1:0-11011 GCA_964353475.1 uncultured Pirellulales bacterium
ACGGAGAGGAATTTTTTTGAGAAGTTCACGAGCGTCAAGGGTATCGGCGTGCGCAAGGGTTTGCGGTCGCTGGGCATACCCATAAGCAACATCGCCGCTGCGATAGAAAACGCGGACGACAAGACGCTTATAGCGCTGGACGGCATAGGCAAAAGGACCGCACAGCAAATCATAGCGGAATTAAAAGGCAAGCTTGGCAGCTTCGCAATCGGCGCGGAGCAGACGCCTGCTGCGACGGCGTTCAAGCCGTTCCAGGCAGAAACACTTGAGATACTGATTGCCTGGGGCGAAAAGCGAAACGAGGCAATCGAGATGATTGAGCTTGCCTGTAAAAAGCACGCGGACGTGAAGAGTGCAGAGGAGCTGGTACCGCTGGTTTACAGGTTGAAACAGGGAATTGAAGTATAGAACGACTTGAGATTGCCGCGCCCCGAGGGGGCTCGCAATGACAACGAGAGACGAGTCACGGGTTACGAGCGACGGATAAGATGGCGATAAGCAGGGTAATAAGCGGCCAATCGATGAATGAGGCGGAAGAGACGTTTAACGTCTCGCTGCGCCCAAGAACGCTTAAGGAGTGCGTCGGCCAGCAGAAGGTCATCGAAAAGCTCTCGATAGCAATGCAGGCGGCCAGGCAGAGGGGCGAGCCGCTTGAGCATATTTTGTTTTACGGGCCGCCCGGCTTGGGCAAGACAACCCTGGCCAACGTCGTCGCCGCCGAGATGGGGGCCAACATCCGCTGCACATCGGGGCCTGCGCTGACAAAACAGGGCGACCTGATGGGCCTGCTGACCAACATCAATACGGGGGACGTGCTTTTTATCGACGAGATTCACCGGTTGAGCACGCCCGTTGAAGAGTTCCTGTATCCTGCAATGGAGGATTTCAGGGTCGATTTCACGGTCGATAGCGGCCTGCACGCAAAGACGATAAATTTTCCGCTGAAGCGTTTTACGCTTATCGGCGCAACGACGCGGGCGGGCCTGTTAAGCGCCCCGCTTCGCAGCAGATTCGGGATGCTGTACCATTTAGAGTTTTACAGCGTTGAGGAGCTGGTTCTGATTCTCAAGCGTTCTGCGCAACTATTGAAGCTGAACTGCAACGATGGAACGCTGGGCCTGATTGCCGGCCGCAGCCGCGCGGCGCCGCGTATCGCAAATCGTCTGCTCAAACGCATCCGCGATTATGCACAGGTCAAGGGTAAGGGGGTGCTGAGCGTTGACGTAGTCGAGCAGGCGCGGAAGATGGAGCAGATTGACGAATTAGGGCTTGATGAATTAGACAGGGCGTTTATGCGTGCGCTGGTCAACGTGTATGAAGGGGGACCTGCGGGGATAGAGGCGATTGCGGCGACGTTAGGCGAGGAGAGGGACACGCTGGAAGATGTGGTCGAACCATACCTGCTGCAAATCGGCTTTGTACGCAGAACAAGACGCGGCAGGGAAATCACAAAACAGGCCTGTGAGCACCTCGGATTGAAGTACCGCCAGAGGAAAGAGCCGGCGGAACAGCATGAACTGTTCGAAGATAGCCCGCAGTAGGGCTGCCACAAATCGCAACATCAGACGATGTGCTTGGCCATTTTGAGCGGTCGGCCAAGCGTGTGGGTGATGTAGCGAATCAAAATCTTCTCGATTTCATTCAGCGTTTTCGGCTCACAGTGTGCGAGTGTTTTCAAATCGGCAAGCGCGCCGGCAGCCGGCCTGCTCAGCCGTATCCTGTCGGGAAAACTCGGTTCGCAATCGGGGCAGATGACGCCGTTGCCTGCGCTGCTGAAATATACCTGCCGCCAACCCGCAACGCCATCGCGCTTGCAGTTTATGCAGTTGCCAAAAACGGGACTGACGCCCGCTTCTTTCAGCAAAGCAAGTTGAAACACTACAAGCAAAGCGATGAGGTCGTGCTTCTGCTGTTTGCCTGAACCCACTGCCTGCAGGAATTGTTTGAGACAATCGAAAAGGAACGGGTGCGGGTCGTAGTCGCGGGTGAACAGGTTTACCATCTCGGCGGCGAAGAGGCAGCAGTTGTAGGCGGACATATCCATCGCGGCGCTTGACAGCAACGGGCGCTGCTGAAACTCGGTCAGCGTTGCGAGTTTGTCCGTGCCCGAGGCGGAAAAAACAATCGTCCCGCAGGCGAACATTTCTATGGGGCCATCGAATGATGATTTTGCGCGTCTGGACCCTTTGGCGATGGCGCTGAACTTGCCGGTGATTCGGGCGAAAAACGTAACTACCTGGCTCGTCTCGGAGTAATCAACCGTGCGTATGCAAATGGCCTCGTCTTTGGTCAGCATCCGGCGCCTATGCGGTGAACAAATGTATCGTTTTCTATTTCCCGGGGGCAACTCTGTAATAGACAGGACCGAAGCCCTGCTGGCGAAGAATTTCATCCTCCATAGCGTGCATTTCTGCGGCCTGGGCGGACGTTGAATCGTCAAACCCGAAGTTATGCAACAGGCCGTGGACTATGTACAGCGCGAGTTCCGCCCGCGGCGAGTGTCCGCGCAGGCACGCCTCTCTCTTGGCCTTTTGGCCGTTGACTATTATCTCAAAGACACGACCGCTTTCGCTGCGCGGTTCGGAAAGGTCGAAACTGAGGCAGTCAGTGCAGCGGTTTTTTTTAAGAAATCGCCCGTTAAGACGCCGAATCAGGCGGTCGTTCATCACTGTTATACCGACAGTCGCCCCGGCGAGGCGAAAACGTCTGCAGATGGCCCTGACTAATCTCGCGACTGCGGAGGCAGGCAGGGCCGCCCCTTTAGAGCTGTGGGTAACGTGAACGACAATCCGTTTCATTTGCGCATCCAGCCGGGCGCCATTATGCGTCCACATATTCTTGCGGTACGTCCGGCGGGCTTGGATAGGCGACGCGCCCGTGATAATGTGCCGCCAGCGTCATGGCAATGCCCGCCTCAATCTGGCTTAACTCCCGCAGAGAGAGGTCGCACTCGTCAAACTGTCCATCCTGGAGGCGCTTCATCGCAATATTGTGCACGACCGCTTCTATTCTCGTCGTGGCCGGCTCGGATAACGAGCGTGTCGCGCCTTCGACGGCATCGGCCAGCATCACGATTGCCGCTTCTTTTGTGCGGGGCTTGGGACCCGAGTAGCGAAACTCGCTTTCGGACGGCTCTGCCAAATCGCCGGTGCTCTTTTGCTCATATTGTTTCCTGGCCTCGTTGTAGAAAAACTCGACCAGCGTTGTGCCGTGATGGGTTTCGATAAACTGCCGCAACACCACCGGCAGCGCGTATTCCTGCGCAAGCTCCATCCCGTCCTTGACGTGCCCGACAATGACGAGTTGGCTCATCGCGGGCGAGAGCTCCTTGTGCCGACTGAAAGAGCCAAGCTCGTTTTCCACAAAGTAGCCGGGCTTGTTGATTTTGCCGATGTCGTGGTAATATGCCCCGACGCGGCACAGGAGCCCGTTGCGCCCGATTGCCTCCGCGGCCGTCTCTGCAAGAGAGCCGATAAGTAAACTGTGGCTGTAGGTGCCGGGCGCTTCCATTGCCAGCCGCTTGAGCAGCGGCTGGTTGGCGTCGCTGTAGTCCAGCAGGGTCATCGCGGTTGCTATTCGGAAGGTTTTCTCGATGACGGGAAGCAGACCCTGTATGAGCACACCCACAACAAATGTTGCGAGGGTATTATAGAATATATCGTCGAATCGCACCTGGCCGGCAAGCACGTCCATTGCGGCAGCGGTTGAGAACACCATCGCCGATGCAAGTACACTCACACCCAGCAGTTTCATCCGGGTGCGGATTTCCCGCAATGACAGCGTGCACGTTACTGCGCCGGCGAGCATAGTGAAGAACAGATTGACGGCACCTGCGCCTGTGGCGAGATAAGACAGTGTGCAGTAGAGAATACTCATACCCAGAGCGAAGCGTCGGTCGTATGCCAGCGAGAGGATAATCGCCGCGGCCACGGCCGCGGCCATTGCCCACCAGGATTGTCCCGTGAGCAGCACTCCCACCTTGGCTGTCGCCAGAGACACCAGCAGTATGGCGCCGAGGGCAAGCAGGCGGGCGCGGTTCTTGGTTATCCTGGTCTGGTACTGGTAAATGTAGGCGGCAGCCCCGACCGACAACAGCAGCACCAGGGCCGTTACAGCGGCTATGCTGGCGTACTGGGCCTTCTGTATGTGCTCAAATGCGACTATACCCACGCACAGCGCCGCAAAAACAAGCCCAAGCAGGATACAGCCGACGACGTCGGCGCCCGCAACCGCAGCCGCCTGCCAGGACTGTTCGGCTTCAACCGCCTTCTGCACTCGACTCTTGCGTGCTCCTGCTCTTTTGAGAAAAGGCATATATTTTTTTTATCCTGTTTCGCAGTCCGGGGCGACAAGCGGCGGTTACGCCTGTGTCTTGTCCTTTCGATAGGCCCGGACAATATTCTGAACCAGCCGGTGGCGGACTATGTCGTTTCGGTTAAGCTCAATTGCGCCGATACCCCTGATTCGCCGCAGCCGTTCAATCGCTTCGACCATCCCGCTCTTCTGGTGCAGGGGAAGGTCAATCTGGGTAATATCACCGGTAATTATCATCTTTGAGCCGTGGCCGAGGCGGGTCAAGACCATAAGCATCTGAAGAGGCGAGGTGTTCTGCGCCTCATCGCAGATAATCGCCGCCTCGTTGAGAGTCCTGCCGCGCATAAAGGCGAGCGGGATAATCTCGATGACGTCAAGGGCCATAAACTTGCGCATCTGGGCAAAATCCATCATATCTTCGAGGGCGTCAAACAAAGGGCGCAGGTAAGGATTTACCTTTGCCTGGATGTCGCCCGGCAGAAAGCCGAGTTTTTCGCCGGCCTCGACGGCGGGACGAGCGAGGACGATTCTTCTGATTTGTTTTTTCTTGAGCATTGCAACGGCGGCGGCAACGGCCAGGTACGTCTTGCCGGTGCCAGCAGGCCCCACGCAGAACGTAATGTCGTTTGCGAACATCGTCTCGATGTATCTGAGCTGCCCTTTTGTGCGCGGCTCAATAAACTTCTGGTGGGAGTAAACGCTTATCGCACCATCGGCCTGCGAAGACGGGGGCGTCTCCTTCCCCGTGAGCATGCCAACCACGTCTGTCGAGGTGAGCGAGCCATGTTTCAGCAGGTGCTTTTGCATCCCGTCGATGACCTCGGCGGCGCGGTTGACGTTGTCGCTTTTGCCGCTGATTGTAAGATGCTCCTGCCTAGCGGTAATCCTGACGTCGAACGTCTGGCGGAGCAGGCGAAGATGGGCGTCAGCCGAGCCGAAAAGCTCGAGCTGCCTGTCGCCAATATCCAGTTGTATGTTGATTTCCAAGTCCTGTCTCTACCGAGCAATCACCATAAAAAACAGATAAGCAAAAGGCGCCGCCAGCAGCGGTGAATCCACTACGTCAAGCAGGCCACCGAAGCCGGGTATGCTGTGGGCCGAGTCCTTTTGTTCGGCGTCGCGCTTCATCATCGACTCAGCCAGGTCGCCTAATTGGCCCAAGAATGCAAAGCATATCCCAAAAACCAGCGCCAGGTACAACGGCATTATATCAAAAACAGCGGCAAAAAGCAGTGCGATGACGGCTGCCGCCACAATTGCACCAACCATACCTTCCCAGGTTTTTCGTGGGCTTATTTTAGGCGAGAATTGATGCCTGCCCCACAGTGTGCCGGCGGTGTAAGCCCCTACATCAGCGCACTTTACGACAAATACGAACATCAGGGTCTGCCACAGGCCGCAGTCGATACGTATTGCCGGCACAAAGGCAGGGAGTATTCCGAGGTAGAAAATCGAAAAACAACTGACGCCGCAGTTGGCGAGTACAGCCGAGACGCCGCAGGTCAATCGCTGGGCCAGCAACAAAGCGCAGAGCGAAAAGACGGCGAGTAGCAGCAAACACTCCCGCTGGGGCAACTTGATGAATTGTCCCCAATACCAGCTTGTGGCAAACAAAATCGATGCGACTGCGGTTACTGAAGTGAAGACCTTTACCCCCTTTGCAGCCGCCAGCTTTGCAAACTCGAATTGTGCTGCAATTATGAGCAGGGCAAGCAGGATAGTGAGAAGCAGACCTTTTGCGGGCTTGTCATCACCGGCAGCAGACATCAGGGACCCGTCTAACCAGCCATCGAGAATGAGCAGGCCGGCAAACAGCAGAGTCATCAACGTGCCGGCAACCAATCTGTGTTTGAGCATAACTTCCCCTGATAATCCCGGTGCGCACACGATGTTGCGTGTGCGCGAAGGCGGCGGCTATGATTTGGCCCGTGGTTGAATGACGTTGCCGAACCGCCGCGTCCGTTTTGCGTATGCCAGTATCGCTTTCTCCAAATCCTTTTTTCTAAAATCCGGCCAGAGCGTTCTTGTCACGTAAAACTCACTGTATGAGATTTGCCAGAGCAGGAAGTTGCTGATTCTCATTTCGTTTGCGGTGCGTATGAGCAGGTCCGGCTCCGGCAGGCCGGCCGTATATAAACTTCGGCTGACACATTGCTCGTCGATATCATCGAGGGCCAACCTGCCCTCCTTGTATTCCTGTGCGATTTTCCTGGCTGCGTCTATGATTTCGGTCCTCCCGCCGTAGTTCAGGGCGAGCGCGAGAATCATTCCCGTATTCGCCGCGGTTATTTTAATCGTCTCGGCAAGGGCGCTCCTGACCGACTCCGGCAGCCGCTCCTGCCTGCCGAGGTGTACCAGCTTGACGTTGTTGCGCATCAGGGTCGGGCGAATCCTGACGAGGTACTCGGTATAAAGGTGCATCAGGGCGCTGACTTCCTCCGGCGGTCTCTTCCAGTTCTCGATGCTGAACGAATAAATTGTCAGGGACTGGATTCCGAAGTCAACGCAGTGCTGGGCGATAATCTCGACTGTTTTGCCGCCCCTGCTGTGTCCCTCAGCCCTGGGCAGGCCGCGTTTTTGCGCCCACCTGCCGTTGCCGTCCATAAGGATGGCGATGTGTCGCGGCATATTCTGCGGCGCAACAGATAATCGTTTTGCCGTCTCTGCAAGTTTTTCTTCAGCGGTCATCTGAATATCGTCTGAGAACGCTTCGGGCCGACGCCTATGATAGTCACGGGTTTCTTGACGACCTGTTCAATCATCGTCACGTAATTGCGCGCATTGGCGGGTAAGTCGGCAAAGCGACTGACGCCGGTTATATCGTCCTGCCAGCCGGGAACGGTCTTATACACGCATTTGGCTTTGGCGAGCCGGGCGGCGTTCGCCGGGAAAAAAAACGTTTGTTTGCCGTCTATTTCATAGGCCACACACAATTTCAGCTCGTTCAATCCCGAAAGGGTATCGAGGTGCATAAGGGCCACGGCGTCGATTGAGCCGATGGCCGCCGAATATGAAGCGGCAACGCCGTCGAACCATCCGCACCGCCGTGGTCTGCCGGTAGTTGTGCCGTACTCGTGTCCTTTGTCCCTGATATACTGACCCGTCTCGTTGTCCTGTTCGGTGGGGAAAGGACCTGCCCCGACCCTGGTGGTATATGCCTTTGTCACGCCAATGAATTTATTGACCATTCGGCCTGGCACACCGCTGCCCGCCGGCATACCCAGCGCGCTGGCGCTGGAGCTGGTGACAAACGGGAAACTGCCGTGGTCGATGTCTAACAGGGTACCCTGCGCCCCCTCAAAGAGGATGGATTTGCCCCGGCTGACTGCGTTGTGCAGAAATTCGGTCGTGTCGGTCACAAACGGCAGAAGCTGCCGGGCGTAGAGCCGGCATTTTTCAAATATCGCCTCTGCGCTGAGCGGCTCCGCGTTATAGACCGCGGTGAAAACCTTGTTCTTGTACTCCAGTATAGCGTGAAGCTTGTTCTTTAACGCCTCCGGTTCTCGCAAGTCGCCCATACGGACGGCAAAGCTCCTGCCGACCTTGTCGGCGACGCACGGCCCGATGCCCCTGATGGTTGTGCCGATTTTGTTCTTGCCCAATGATTCCTCTCGCAACTGGTCTTCTTTCTTGTGGTAATCGAGCACAACGTGGGCATTCTCGCTGATGAACAGTCGGCCGGTAAGCGTGATGTCCCGTTTTGCAAGCGCCTGGATTTCATTTAACAGCGTCTCAGGGTCAACAACAACACCGTTGGTGATGACGCAGAGTGTGTCGGGGCGTACCGCGCCGCTCGGCAGCAGGTGCAGTGCAAAGCTGTCGCTGCCCACCACGACCGTGTGTCCTGCGTTGGCGCCGCCGTTGTAGCGGACGACGATGTCGCAGTTCTCGGCGAGGATGTCAACTATCTTGCCTTTGCCCTCGTCGCCCCAGTGCAGGCCGACAACACACCAATTCATTTCAAACCTTTCCCAATGTGTTGATGAGTATATGAGCCGGCGAGTTCGCACCGCCGGTCACAGCTCACCCATCCGCGTGTAATTCAGCTTATTTTTGCCACCAGGTGGTCGAGCACGGGGCCGAGGTTATCGTATGAAGCATCGCTTATCCTGCGATTGACCTCGGCGCCGGCTGTGTTCTTATAGGTAACAACAAAATACCCCCTGGATTCAAAATTCGTCTTATCTATCTTTTGTATCGAATCGCAGGCAATTGTCTCCCTGCCGTCGATTACGAGATTGTTTTCATCAACAAAAATACGGCGTTTGGCCTTGACGAACAGCCAGCCGCCCAAAACCGCCGCTATACCGATAAGAAAAGGAGGCGCCTTGCGGTTGAAGACCAGATCGCTGTCGGGCTTGTTGTCTTTGGTGTGCTTGTCGATAAAGCTCTTGTTGACAAAACCGTCGTAGGCAAACCAGGCGGCGAAAAGAACACACACCGATGCCCAAATCAGAAACGTACGTTTCCTGTGTTTGCTGAACGGCGCTTCAATAGCCATCGGAAAGTTCCTCCACTACCTATGTCAAGCGTCTTTGTGCGATAGCGTTTATCAACGGCTGAACAAGGTTCGGGACGACTTTCTCAGCCGTCAGCTCTTCAACAAGCCGACACTGGTTCACGAATGAATTCAGGGTGTCGAATTTCTCGGACGGCGACGGGTACTGTCGAATGGTGAACGACAAGGTTATCGCCTCATCGAGGGTCTCCCGCTGCTTGTCCGGGTCATAGATGCTGGTCCTGGATTCGATGCTCAGCCGGGCCTGTGTGCGGCAGTCGTCGCAAAGCGCCACCACCATAGCCGGCGAGAAATCGATGGCCCTGGCGCCGGGCATATCACGGAGACAGTCGAGACGACTGGCGCCGACGGCCTCGGCTATCACCTCATCGTGGTCGTGCGCACAGTCAAAGTCCATCGCAAAGGTTACATCGAGCGAGTCAATATCAAGGTGACTGACGCTGAGCATATAGGGCAGCATCTCAAGTATGAACCTGTCCTGGCTGTAGGCGTCCTCCAGCCCGGACGGGTTGACGATTCCAGAGCCGATGCGGTCGGCCTCGAGGGAAGCCCAGCGGTACTGTCCGCTGCTGCGCCCTTCTTCGAGACAGTAAGAATTGTTCTCACCCCGGTAGAAACTGCCCATTGAGGGGTATCGTTTCTGTATCTGCTCAAAGAACGGCAGCACCGTGTCTCGCTGACCTGGCAGTTCAAGCTCCGTATTAACATACATATCGACATAGAAACTGTCGCAGAGGGAACTGAAAGGGTTAAACATAAGCCAAACATCCAACAAAACAGGGCAAAAGCCCCATAAATTCGCGCCGCCGGGACGGCCCAATGCCGTCCGGCCACTTGGCTTTCATTATACACCAGGGTATCCATCCTGCCAGTTTTTTTTGCAAAACCGTAACGGCCCGGTGCGATTGCGGAATTGTGTTGCAAAGACGAGGCCGCTGTTGACAATAACAAACCGAACATCGAAAATCGGAGACACAAATATGGTCTTTACTTTGCACAGATACGTGTTCCGCGAGGTGTTCAAGGTTTTTATCCTCGCAACGGTGGCTCTGACGCTGATGATGAGCTTGGGCAGCATCCTGCGCCCGGTGCAGGAGTATGGGGCGGGCCCGCGGCAGGTTATTCACCTGATGGGATACTTTCTGCCGATAACGCTGACGTTTGTCCTGCCGATGGCGGCGTTATTTGCGGCGGCGCTGGTTTACGGCCGATTGGCCAGCGACAACGAGCTGGACGCCTGCAGGGCCAGCGGCGTCTCCCTGCTGACGCTGGTTTATCCGGGGCTGTTGCTTGCGATTATGGTCGCCATTGCGAACCTGCTGCTGAGCTTTTACGTGATGCCCGCTTTCGTCCGCCGGGCGGAAAAATCGCTCAAAGATGACGCCAGACAAATCCTGTTCCGCAATATCCAGCGCGCGGGCTACTACCAGTTGCCGCCTGACGGCCGATACAGGATATACGCCGACTACGCCGACGTGCGTAACAACGTACTCGGCGGAGTGGTAGCCGCCGAGATTAAGGACGGCGCAATAAGAAAAATCATTACCGCCGAGAGCGCAAAGGTAACATTCAATCCGCACGAGCACTTCAACGAGGTGCGCATAAGCGCACACAACACGCACCAGGTGGGGCCCGCGGAGGAAACGAGTTTTGCGGCCGAGTGGCTGTCGCTGACGACCGAGTTCAGCTCTTTGCTCGGCGACGACATAAAGTTCAAGAAAATCGACGAGATGAAGAGAATCCGGCTGGAGCCGATGCTTTTCTATCCGGTCGCCCGGCTGGCGCGCCAGACGTACGCACGCCTCACGGCGGAACTGCTGGCCCAGGACATCAATGAGAAAACAGCCGACGGCAATAACGCCCTTTACAGGTTGCACAGCGGCCAGAAAATGGTCGAGTTTAAGGCCGGTGCCTGCGTAGTGCGCGACGACAGACAGATTATGCTTTCGGACGGCGTAACCGTTCACGAATACGACCTGCAGACATCACAGCGACTGCGGACGTTCGATTGCCAGCGGGCGATGCTCGATATCGAAGGCGATGAGCTTGCGCCGACATTAACGCTTGATGTCCGCAACGCCAAATGGCGGACCGAGCGCGGCACGGAAAACCTGGTCGCGCGCTACATTGTCCGGGGGCTGGCGATGCCGGCGGAGGTGACGACGCAATTCACGTCGG